>NZ_JAUBSB010000036.1:0-70229 GCF_036702135.1 Microcoleus sp. LAD1_D3
TTAAGACTCAGATGTGCATATTTAAATAATGAGATTAAAATGGGTAGGTATGCTTAGTTAAAAAGCGGGATGCTCCCCCTCATCTTCAGTTCCCGGTGACAGCACTTCTACTACTACCAGAGGACTGACATTTTCTTGCCACATCACGTAGCTGAGGCGCAATTCGTCACCTCGATAAAATCTCGGAGCCCCCAAGACGACAAACCAATCAGGTCTTTTGTACCAATTGAAATGGTTAGAATCGTAGTAGAGATTTAGGTCTGTCGCTATAAATATTTGTTCTGGCGGATGATTGGCGGGGCGGCAGGTTAGACGCAGCAGTTCGGGTTGAAAGTCGTGGAATTCGTCAGGCAAACCGGGTTCCTCCGGGTCTTCACTGGGTAAATCATACATCGTAGGGAGGACTTTTGTTTGCGAAGGCGACGAATCCGGTTCGTACATCGTCATAAGATTACCCAGGCGAGACGGCTTAAGGAGATTGAGGCGGTACGGTAATTGTAATATTATAGCGCGATGTGATTTCTTGCGGCAGAAATTCGGTATCTTTTGCACCTGGGATTTTATCGAGATAGCAATTTTTTACTGCTAACAGAAAGCCTTAGATGGCCGCTGGTGAATTTTGGGACTCTGCCACCTTCAAAAAAAATTCCCATTTACTCTAATCTTGACCGTTGATATCTAGCCAATATAGGGCAGCTAAATACTCCGCTAGCGGCTCTAAAGCAAAGTTAAGTGGGGCATGGATTACAGCTTTTGTGCGGATAATAATGAGTTTTTATTCTAGATAGTTGAGCCGTAATTCTGCCTTTTCTTCACCCAGAAAACTTATCGCATTTTGACAGTTGGTAACTGCGGGGCGATAGGTTGGTTTCAGGGATTTCCAGGCTAGGATTTTAGCATCTTTGTGGACGGTTGAATCGCTGAATTTATTCCCTGGTACACTTCTGTCGTCGGCTATTTCGGTTTTAAAGTTTCGTAGATTTTTCGCCACCACCGCCTGGGAGTGGCAGAGGTTCCGAAGAGGAAAAATAAGTAAATTCCCCAGATGTAGGGATTTGTGGGAATTGATTGGATGAATGGGCGATTGCTTTGTGCGGCTTTGAGAGCATTGATGTATATGCGGAGATTTGCGATCGTGGATTGTGAGAAATTAGCTTCAGGTTCTGCTACAATTTTTAAGGCCGATTCTAAGTTTGATACAGCTATATCTAACTCCAGTGAAGTTAGCCAATGTGCTTTTTTTTGAAGGCTAAGACCGATTTTCTCGAAAGCTTTAGCTACAGCGTCGCGCACGCCTGAATCGGAGTCTTTAAGCAGGGGAACTAGCTGCGACAGTGCAGTTTTAGCTTCTGCACCGATATCCCCCAAAGCGAAGGCTGCATCGCTACGCACGCCTGAATCGGAGTCTTCAAGCAAGGGAATTAGCTGTGGCACAACAGTTTCAGTTTCTGCACCGATACTCCCCAAAGCCAAGGCTGCATCCCTACGCACATCTGCATCGGAGTCTTCAAGCAAGACAATTAGCTGCGGCAGTGCAGTTTAAGCTTCTGCACGGATTTTATTCAAAGCAGAGGCTGCACTACTACGCACATTTGGATGGGAGTCTTTCAGCAAGACAATTAGCTGCGGCAGTGCAGTTTAAGCTTTTGCACGGATTTTATTCAAAGCAGAGGCTGCACTACTACGCACATTTACATGGGAGTCTTTAAGCAGGGAAATTAGCTGTGGCTGTGCAGTTTTAGCTTCTGCACCGAAACTTCCCAAAGCAGAGGCTGCACTACTACGCACAGTTACATCTGAGTCTTGAAGCAGGGAAATTAGCTGTGGCAGTGCAGTTTTAACTTCTGCACGCATCCTTGCCAAAGCATAGTCAGCACGGCTACGCACCTTTGCATCGGAGTCTTTCAGCAAGAGAATTAGCTGCGGCACAACAGTTTTAGCTTCTGCACCCATACTTCCCAAAGCATTGGCTGCACGGCTACGCACAGTTGCATCGGAGTCTTTCAGCAAGAGAATTAGATGCGGCACAGCAGTTTTAGCTTCTGCACCCATCCTTCCCAAAGCATAGTCTGCACGGCTACGCACCTCTGCATCGGAGTCTTTCAGCAAGAGAATTAGCTGCGGCAGTGTAGTTTTAGCTTCTGCACCAACCGACACATCTGAGTCTTTCAAGGTTTTGACAAAGGCAGGAATAGCAGGAAAACCAATTTGTCTTAGAACCTCAGCAGCACCCTGGCGGACTGACAAATTCTGAGCCTGCAAAGCTTCCATCAAATCAGGGATGGCTGGTTCACCTATTTTTCGTAACTGCTTAATAGCTGCATCAAGTTCCGTTTCATTGTTACTCTTTAACTTCTCGGTGAGGGAGGGAATCTCTTTGGGATTAGCTGTGGGTTCGTCCGCAATTCCAGCCACAGCATTGCGAGTCAACAGCAAAGGCGATGTGAAAGATAGAAACGAGAGGGAAATTACGGCAACTAATCTTTGTCGGTAGTGCTTCGTCATGGGCCAGAATCCTTGTGTTTGATGAGCCATCTCAGCCATTTGAATAATTGTGTATACATTCTCATCAAACTGTTTCAGGACTCCGGGCGATCTAAATTTGTGCTTGTCTGTGGTGAAATCGATCGCCCTAAATACTGCTTTTCTAGGGGGACTTTAAGAAGATTCTGGGTCTTCCCTTAACAGACAATTCTTTACGTGGAACTCTTGCTGGGGTTTTCAATCTAGGAATCGGCATTTCCTTCTGCTGGTGAATAGCAAAGAAACGGCGCTCAATTTCTTTAAGAACTGCTGCATCATAATAAATCAGGCCACACTCAAGACAAATCTCTACAGGCGTGTTAGGAACTAGCAAGTATTTACCTTTATGACTGTAAAGGTAATCGATTCTACGTTCCTCATAGCGGTTGCTACCGCAGGTATTGCATCGGATTTCTCGCATGGGTCTATCCTCTAGTTCTAGGGTTAATAAAATTGGGGGGACTGGGAATATATACAGTTATAATTGCTACTCTTTCACCGCGCCAACCACAGACTATATGAATAGGACTTTCATCGGCATAACCTAATATTAGACAACTTTCACCTCGACCAGTGTTAGGATATTGCTCAAGGATCTCTCCGTTGAGTAAAGCTTTCTCAACCTGAGTAAAGGTTAACCCATCAGCCTGACGCTCGATATCTCCATGAGCTGTGTAAACATACAGATTTTGGCGAACTCTTGCTTGAATTTCCTCTACTTTCATTTATACTTAAGTCTAAGGCATAATTAGATAATCACTATTTTATCATTTCTTTATGATTTCCGAACCCCTTACCCTCTCAAGCAGCAATCCTGTTTTAGCAGCCAAAGGATTAACTCGCCGCTTTGGTGGTTTAATTGCTGTAAACAACGTATCTTTTACAGTTGAAAAACACGAAATTTTTGGATTGATTGGCCCTAACGGCGCGGGCAAGACAACTCTATTTAATCTCATGACTGGACTGATACCTGCATCGAGTGGCACTCTAATTTATCAAAACGAAAATATTTCTAAACTGCGACCTTATCAAATTGCTAATAAAGGTATAGCCAGAACATTTCAAAATATTCGGTTGTTTGGAGAACTTTCGGCTTTGGAAAATGTGGCGATCGCCCGACACATCCACAGTCGATCGGGCAATCCCGTGTTATCGGTGCTGGCGGGGATTTTCGGCTTGCCAGCATCTAACGCAATGGAACGCAAAACCCAGCGAAAAGCCTTAGAATTGTTGGATTTAGTCGGATTGGGCGATCGCGCGGGCGAACAAGCCAAAAACTTGCCCTACGGCGACCAGAGGCGCTTAGAAATTGCCCGCGCTTTAGCCTTAGAACCGCAAATACTCTTGTTAGATGAACCTGCGGCGGGCATGAATCCCAATGAAAAGCACAAATTAAGCGAATTTATCCGCGAAGTGCGCCAACAATTCAATTTAACTGTAATATTGATCGAGCATCATGTACCGCTAGTTATGGGATTGTGCGATCGAATTGCCGTCTTGCATTTCGGTCAGCTTATTGCTTTGGGAGAACCTGCTGTTGTGAGGAATAACCCAGCGGTGATTGAGGCTTATTTGGGAGATGAAACGTAGAAATTGTAAATGTTTCCCTGCTCTGGCGGGGAACGAGTAAAATTAATAGTTAGCCTTAAATGAATCTTCCAGTCCTCTTAAGAGGACTTCAGCTATGCTCCAGGGGTTTCAACCCCTGGCGGACTGCTGGAAAAGAGACAATTTTGTCATCAAAAATCAAGTCACAGAAAATGCAACAGAGTCCACCAAAAACCACCCAAAATATCCTCTTAGAACTCAAAAATGTTTCTGTAAATTATGGCGGAATTCAAGCCATACAAAATATTAATCTCACGATTAATGCGGGGGAGGTTGTCAGTCTCATCGGTGCCAACGGTGCGGGCAAAAGTACCACCTTGAGAGCTATTTCTAAAATAGTTAATTTGCGACAAGGACAAATTATTTATAGCGGGCGCGATATTAGCCGCCGCCAAGCTCACGAAGTTGTGAAATTGGGAATCGCCCACAGTCCAGAAGGGCGGCGGGTTTTGGCGCAGCAAACGGTGTTGACTAACTTAGAATTGGGGGCCTATATTCGATCGGACTCAGCGGGCGTAAAAGCCGATTTAGAACACCAATTTGAAATATTTCCGCGCCTAGCAGAAAGGCGCCGCCAGCTAGCAGGAACCCTCAGCGGCGGGGAACAGCAAATGCTGGCGATCGCCCGTGCTCTGATGAGCCGCCCGAAGCTGCTATTATTAGACGAGCCTAGTTTAGGTTTAGCACCTGCGATCGTCAAAGAAATTTTTGCAATTATTCAAAATCTGCGCTCCACAGGCGTTACAATCCTCTTAGTCGAGCAAAACGCCAGTTTAGCACTGCAAATTGCCGATCGGGGTTACGTACTAGAAGCTGGTAATATTACCCTCACAGGTATTGGAGCGGATTTGCTAAACGACGAGCGAGTCAGGAGCGCATATTTAGGTTGACTTGGTTAATTTTAGGAATCTTGACCGCTTTCTTTGAAGCCGTCAAAGACGTTTTTGGCAAACAAAACCTCAAAAAAAGTGACGAATATGTCGTCGCTTGGTCTTTCTCATTTTTTTCAGTCATCTGTTTGATTCCCTGGGTAATTTATACAGGAATTCCGGCATTAAACTCTCAATTTTGGCTCGCCCTACTAATCGGAGGTAGCATCAACGCTGTCACAGCCCTCCTCTACATCAAAGCCATCAAACTATCAGATTTATCCCTGACACTACCGCTGGTAGCTTTGACACCATTATTCATGTTGGTAACTTCACCGTTAATTGTTGGTGAATATCCCAAATTTTTTGATTATATTGGTATTTTACTAATCGTAGCAGGCTCTTATTTATTAAATATCAAAGAGAAATCTAAAGGATATTTAGCCCCATTCAAAGCACTGCTGGATGAACCCGGGCCAAAATTGATGTTAATCGTCGCATTACTATGGAGTATTGCCGCAAATTTTGACAAAATAGGAGTTACAAATTCCTACCCTATTTTTTGGATATTCTCTTTGTTTGGTACAATGAGTGTTTTGCTACTGCCAGTTTTATTGCACAAAACCCCAAATCCAGGGCGACAAATTCTCAAAGAATTACCAATGCTAGCTGCTATGGGGTTTATCAATGCTATTGGACTGATTTTTCAAATGCAAGCTTTGACATTAACTTTGGTAGTGCAAGTGATCGCGATTAAGCGTACTAGCGTGTTAATGGGTGTATTGTTCGGTCATTTCATTTTTAAGGAAAAAGATATTCAACAAAGATTATTAGGGGCCGGAATCATGATTTTGGGAGTTTTATTTATCAGTTTATAGGTTGAGATTTCCGGGACTTTGACGCTCATTCTCCCCCCGAATGTAGGGGCGGTGCCCCCGTGCCCGCCCTCTCGGTTGGGCGGGAATGTCCGGGTGGGAAACACGCCCTAGCCTCTATTGATGTATAAGTCATGTTATACTCAAGGCGATCGCACTTTCTCTCACTATTTATTAAAATAAAAAAAATTAATGCACAAAATAGCCGCCACACCCGGAGGTTGGAACCCTCAAGCAGAAGGAGTAATTTTTATTCAGCAAACCCCAGCACCAATAGTATTTATTAGTGCTGCTGACACCGACATTCAAACTCTCGCAGCCGCCGCATCCAAAATGCCGGCAAAATTTCCAAAAGTGCGCGCAGTAAACCTGCTTCAGTTGCAGCAACAACTAACAATTGATACTTATGCCGAGGAAGTTTTAGAACGCGCAGAGGTGATAATCTTAAGGCTGTTAGGAGGGCGTTCTTATTGGTCTTACGGGTTAGAGATTCTGCGGGAAACTGTGCAGAAAACTAACGCAGCACTGATTGTAATGCCGGGAGAAGACAGTCCCGACCCCGATTTAATCAGCCATTCCAATGTATCGCTATCAGCAGTCAATAAACTGTGGCGTTACTTCACAGAAGGTGGAGTCCAAAACTTTGTTAACGCACTCAAGTTTGCCGCCGATACTTGCCTGAAAACTGCTTACAAGCCGCCGCTACCTCAAACAGTTTCCCGCGTCGGAATTTACGATTGGAAAAAGCAAACTGAATCGTCTCTAACTTGCGTACACGGGGACATTACTTCTACATCTAAAGTCGGAATTTTATTTTATCGTGCTCATTACTTATCAGGAAACTTAGCACCAGTTGATGCACTTTGTCAAGCTCTAGCAGAGCGAAACTTAGTACCCGTTCCCGTCTTTGTGTCTTCTCTGCGGGAACCTGATTTGCAAATAGAATTGCTGGAATATTTCCCGCCCAAAGAATCAGAACAAATTCAATTATTGCTCAACACCACAAGTTTTGCAGTCTCCGGTTTCAGCAGTCAAGAACCGGAACAAAACAGCTTAAAATCCTTAGACGTTCCCGTATTGCAAGCAATCTTCAGCGGTGGGGGTTTGGAACAGTGGGAAACCGAACTTCAGGGACTTTCGCCCCGCGATGTGGCGATGAATGTAGCATTGCCAGAAGTAGACGGAAAAATCATTACTAGGGCGGTTTCTTTTAAAGCCGTACAGACTTGGAACAGCGAATTAGAAACAGATGTAGTAGGCTATGTAGCAGCGGGCGATCGCATTCAATTTGTAGCAGATTTAACCGCGAATTGGGTGAAGATGAAACAAACCCCAGCCGCCAACAGACGCATCGCCATAATTCTGGCAAATTACCCCACTCGCAACGCCCGCTTAGCCAACGGCGTCGGCTTAGATACACCCGCTAGCTGTGTCGAAATCCTCAAAGCTATGCAGCAAGCCGGCTATCAAATTGAAAACATCCCCGCTAGCGGCAACGAGTTAATTGAACTGTTAACTTCTGGCGTAACCAATGACCCGGAAGGACGCGAATTGCGGCCTGTTAATCAATCTTTGGATTTGGCACAATATGAAGAATATTTTGCTAGTTTGCCACCGGAAGTACAGGAGGGGATTTGTAAAAGATGGGGGCTTCCGGGAAGCTATGCACAAGATTTTATAAGTAACAATACGTCTTTTCCGATTCCGGGAATTCAGTTTGGGAATGTATTTGTGGGAATTCAACCATCGCGGGGATATGAAATTGACCCTAGTTTGAACTATCATGCCCCCGACTTAGAACCAACTCACAATTATCTAGCTTACTATTATTGGCTACGAGAAAAGTGGGGAATTGATGCTATAATTCATGCCGGAAAACACGGCAATTTAGAATGGCTTCCCGGTAAAAGTATAGCCTTGTCTAACAAATGTTATCCAGAAGTAGCATTAGGCGCGATGCCGAATTTTTATCCCTTCATTGTCAACGATCCGGGGGAAGGTTCCCAAGCAAAAAGACGATCGCAAGCTGTGATTATCGACCACCTGACACCGCCGATGACTCGCGCCGAACTCTACGGGCCTTTGCAGCAGTTGGAAACCTTAATTGATGAGTATTGCGAAGCCCAAAGTTTAGATCCGTCCAGATTGCCGATGATTCGCGATCGCATTCTCGCCCTCACCAACAAAGAAAACTTAGATAAAGACTTAGGAATACAACTAAATAAATCGGAATTTACAGAATTTATCACCCGCACAGACGGCTATCTTTGCGAACTCAAAGAATCCCAAATCCGCGACGGATTGCACATTTTCGGTCAGTGTCCCGAAGGTAGACAGTTGAGAGATTTGATAATTGCGATCGCCCGCCATCCCAGCAACGGGCGATCGGGCCTAACCCGCGCCCTAGCAGAAGACTCAGGCTACGATTTCGACCCCTTAACCTGCGATCCAACGTCGATAATTCAGCACCGCACAGCAGGCGATTTAACAGCAGAACTCGAAGAAAAAGCCGCTGAATTAGTAGATAACTTAATCGAAAACATCCGCGTTGATCCGCGTTCATCTGCGGTCACAAATTCTCAAATAGGAGAAGCAACTAAACAAGAATTAGACTGGATAAATAACTATCTTTTACCATCACTCCTCCAGACAAACCAAGAAATTACCAACCTTTTGCGCGGACTAGATGGGCGGCACATACCAAGCGGCGCATCCGGCGCGCCCACTCGCGGCCGACCAGATGTATTGCCCACCGGTCGCAATTTTTACTCAGTAGATATCCGTGCCATTCCCACAGAAACCGCCTGGAGAGTTGGCAGAGTTGCTGCTGAAACTTTAATCGAAAGATACACCCAAGAAAACGGCGAATATCCGAAAACTTTGGGTTTGTCAGTGTGGGGAACATCCACCATGCGGACGGGGGGAGACGACATAGCCGAAGCCTTGGCGTTGATAGGAGTTCAACCAGTTTGGGATGGCCCTTCGCGCCGGGTTGTAGATTTTGAAATCTTGCCAGTTTCTGTTTTGGGGCGGCCGCGCGTTGATGTTACTTTGCGAATTTCTGGCTTTTTCCGCGATGCTTTTTTTAATTTAATTGATTTGTTTGACAGTGCGGTAAAAGCTGTGGCAGATTTAGACGAATCGGCAGAAAACAACCCTTTAGCGGCACAAGTTAAGGAAGAGATTTTGTATTGGGAATCTACAGGTTTGAGTCAGGAAGAGGCGCAAGGGCGATCGCAATTTCGAGTCTTTGGCTCAAAACCAGGTGCTTACGGCGCAGGACTTCAAGGCATAATTGAAGCTCAAAACTGGACAGACGACAGCGATTTAGCAAAAGCTTACATTAATTGGAGCAGTTACGCCTATACCTCCTCTAGTTCCTCAAATTTGCCGGGAGATGTAGCAGGAGTTAAACAGAGTGAATGGGGATGTTCTGCACCCGAAGCATTTGAAAAACGCCTCGGTCAAATGCAAATAGTTTTGCAAAACCAAGACAACCGCGAACACGACATCCTCGACTCCGACGATTATTATCAATTTCAAGGCGGAATGACGGCTGCAATCCGCAATTTGCAAGGCAAAAACCCTGAAACCTATTTCGGAGATAATTCAATTCCTGAGAATCCGAAAGTGCGGCAACTGCGAGAAGAAATTGCGCGGGTTTATCGCAGCAGGGCTGTGAATCCCAAATGGATAGAAGGTGCAATGCGACACGGTTATAAAGGCGCGTTTGAAATTGCAGCAACTGTAGATTTTTTGTTTGCTTACGATGCTACGGCAAATTGTGTAGAGGATTTTATGTATGAAGGAATCGCAGAGGCTTACATTTTTGATGAGAAAGTGCAGGCATTTATTCAAGAAAACAATCCTTGGGCACTGCGAGATATGGCGGAAAGATTGCTAGAAGCTCGTCAGCGGGGGTTGTGGGAGAGTGCGAACCAGGATACATTGGATAAATTGAGGTCGATCGCCCTGCAAGCCGAAGCAGTCATCGAATCCCATACTGGTTTCTAGTCTAAACGGAGAAATGATAGAATTTAGTTAATATGCGAGGAATCCATGTTGCGCGATCTCACCATCCAAAATTATCGCTGTTTTAAAGATTTTCATATCGACGAGCTAGCTAGGGTTAATCTGATAGTTGGTCAGAACAATAGCGGTAAAACTACTTTTTTGGAAGCCATTTATTTATTAGTCCAACAACAGAGTATTCAAGCTTTGTTTGATGTACTAAATGGCCGTGGTGAAATGAGCAACATAAAAACTCAACTTGCATCGGGCCAAGCAGTAAACCGGAGCAAGTATCAATTTGAACATATTTTTTACGGACATCAACTAACCCCAGATCGAAGTATTTATATTCAATCCCAGAAAGAAGAACAACTCTCACTCAAAATCCAAGCAACTCCTACAAACCAACAAGTGGTAATTCCGGTAGCTGAAGAACTAGAAACAAGCTTTTTAGCATGGGAATTAATTGCTTACTACAATCAAAATTCCCAAGTCAAAATTTCACTGCTGCGCGATGCGACTATTGCTAATATTAGTAGTTTACTTTCTGTTCAGTCAACAGAGATAAATGATAACTCTTTGTCGCTTGTTGGAGCCAACCAAGATAATTATAATTTAATCAAAACTACGGCAATAACTTTTAAAAAAATGGCTGGGCTTTGGGATGCTATAACACTGACACCAAAAGAAGAAAGCGTAGTAGCAGCACTGCAAATCTTAGAACCAGATGTAGAACGTATTAGTTTTACCAGTAATCCCACTAATAACAGTGGTATTTTGATTAAAATTAGAGGACACAATCACCCAATTCCTCTAGGCAGTATGGGAGAGGGTATGCAACGAATTCTTAGTATAGCAATGGTAGCCGTCTCATCAGAGAATGGGTTTTTGTTGGTTGATGAAATTGATACAGGTCTTTACTATCAAACCCAAACTGATATGTGGCGATTGATATTTGAAACAGCACAGCGATTGAACGTTCAAGTCTTTGCAACTACCCACAGTTGGGACTGCATAGCCGCATTTCAAGAAGCCTTAGAACAGTCAGAAGATAGTTCAGTTGGCAAATTATTTCGCTTGAGCCGGCGCGGCGAGGATATTCGTGCAGTTGAATACACTCCCGATGAATTGTCCGTTGCAGTGCGCCAAAGTATCGAGGTGCGCTGATGCCAAAAGCACGAAAACCTCCTCAATCAAAACCTCAACAGTTATTGGTAGAAGGTAAGAATGACCGACACGTAATCTGGGCTTTGTGCCAGCAATATCAACTGCCAGAAACATTTTCCGTCGAAGTACCGCAAGAAGAAGGTACAGAAGGAGTTGAAGCGCTGCTAAATGGCTTGCCAGAAAGATTGAAAGCAGAGAATTTACGCACCTTGGGAATTGTGGTTGATGCCGATCGCAATTTAAGTGGGCGGTGGCAATCTCTTAAAGATAAACTGAGTTCGATCGGCTATCGAGACATCCCGCAATCTCCCCCTCCCGAAGGCTGGGTTTGCACACCTTCAGATCCATACTTGCCTCGCGTCGGAGTTTGGTTGATGCCAAACAATCAACTTCCTGGAATGTTAGAAGATTTTGTCGCCTATCTCATCCCCCCTGGCGACACCCTGCATCCGAAAGCCGAAGCAATTTTACAAGAGCTCGAACAAGCCGGACTTAACCGCTACACTTTAATTCATCATCCCAAAGCACTAATCCACACTTGGCTGGCATGGCAGAAAACGCCTGCAATGCCGATGGGACAAGCAATAACAGCGCAGGTGCTTAGCTGCGATTGCCCGATCGCCTTAATTTTTATTGAATGGTTAAAACATCTGTTTGAGCTAATTGCTCGATCCGCCGAATAATTAGTAATATCTAGTAATGTTTCGCGATCGCTGAAAGCTTTATGATTCGCCGCTACATTGCTAGCATCAGCACCAGCATCCTCAAACGTACCTGCGCCGCAACCGCCTTGCTAGCCGTAACTTTGGGATGTTCGTCAACGAAGGCGCCCAACACCGCAGCGCCATCGGGTTCGATCGAATCTGCCGTCCTAGCCCAGCCCCCAACGTCTCTGTTAGCTCAAAACCCCAACAAATCCAAAAAATCCCTCAGCGTTGCTTCATGCCCCCAAAACGATGGCTTCACGGAGTCGGTTAACTTTGCTACCCAAGCTTCTAATTTGGCTCAATCAGCCAATTCAAAACAAGACTGGGACGAAGTAGCCGCCCTGTGGGTGCAGGCCGTCGCTTGGATGCAAGCGGTTCCCCCCGGCAGTCCCAGACGGGCGTTTGCTGAGAAAAAAGTAATCGAGTACATGAGAAACCTGGTTTATTCCCAGCAGCAAGCGAGCGCAACCAGATCGCAAGCCAGTACAGTCAGCTTCAGCAGCGATTTGCTAAACGAACAACTCGAACTTTACCTATCCTACGTTGCTGCCGTCGGGCCACCAGATGTTTTGATTGTCGGCAGTTCCCGCGCATTGCAGGGCGTCGATCCCAAACAGCTAAAACAATCTTTGACCCAAAGGGGTCGTCCGGGCTTAAAAATATTTAACTTTTCAGTCAACGGCGCCACTGCACAAGTAGTTGACTTTCAACTACGGCGGCTTTTGAAGCCCGGTCATTTGCCTCAAATGATTATCTGGGCAGACGGTGTGCGGGGATTTAACAGCGGCCGGGACGATCGCACTTTTAATTCGATCGTCGATTCTGAAGGCAGCCAACTTTTAGCCCTAGGCCTTCGCCCCGAACTGCCGTCGGATGAACCGAATGTGATTCCGCTGTGTTACAGATTCCCGCAGCCCTGCGCTAACAAAACTTTCCGCAGAGCATTTACCTCTGTCGATCGACCTTTAAGGGGCGGGCAAGATGCCCAACCCCTACTCCCCACAATTGAATTCATCTCTAGTGGAACGGGCATCTTGCCCGTTGCTGAGAATGCTGCCAGATATGAGTTAAAACCAATCGCAGCGGATGCAGCAAATCAAAAAGCACAATTGATTCCAGTCTCGCGACGGACAACAGTAGCAATGAGGCAAGTCAACCAATTGGCAGATTCGATCGACTCAAACGGATTCATGGCTATGTCGGGCAAGTACAACCCCAACACTTATTATCGAGAACGCGCCTACGTTTCAGGCCAGTACGATCGGGACTACGAAAACTTCAACCTCGGAGGCAAACAAGCAACAGCCTTTAATTCAGTTGTAGCATTTACCAAAGCTCGCAAAATTCCCCTAATTTTCGTCAATTTGCCCCTCACCAACGACTACTTAGACGGGACTCGCCTGCGGGCAGAACAGCAGTTTCGGCAGCGAATGCAGCAACTCTCGCGGCAAAAAGGCTTCGCTTTCCGCGACTTGTCGCAGCGGTGGCCGGGCCGCAATGACTATTTTGTTGACCCCAGCCACCTCAACCGCTTTGGGGCGAGCGCAGTTTCTAGCCTACTCGCGGCCGATTCCAGCATTATCTGGCCACGGCCCAAATCCAGCCGCAGCGAGGGATAATACCATTTTCGATTTTCGATTTTCGATTAAAGAATTGGGAATGACAGATAGACATCTCCCAAAAAGCCTGTCAAGAACAGGCAAGATGCCTGTTCCACAATAATTATTGGAGATGTCTGATGAGATAAGGGTTGGGAGTTTTCCAACAATTGCATTACTTTTTGGAACTGGTATAAACCAGAGGGATAGTCTCCGAGGGGAGATTTCCTGTGGCATCGGCATAATATTTTTCCGAGTACAGTGCGATCGTCCCGCTCGTGGCGATTCAGTCTAAAATCTAATAGACATCTCCTAAAAAGCAGGTTTTGAACAGGCAGGATGCCTGCTTTACAAGAATTATGGGAGATGTCTAATAATCTAAAATCCAAAATCTAAAATCTAAAATCGATAGGTTGTGCAACTAAAACAAGTAATTATCGCCCACAAAGCCAGAGATACCCTCAGCCAGCGGTGGGCAGAACAGTGTGCCCGCCAATTAGAAAGTCGAGGGTGTCACGTTTTAATGGGGCCGAGTGGGCCGAAAGATAACCCGTATCCAGTGTTTTTAGCTTCTAGTAACAGCCCAATTGATTTAGCGGTAGTGCTCGGCGGCGACGGTACGGCCCTAGCTGCTGCGCGGAATTTGGCGGCTGACGGCATCCCGATTTTGGCAGCGAATGTGGGCGGACATCTGGGTTTTTTAAGCGAGTCTTTTGAGGATTTCCAAAATACTGAGGAGATTTGGGACAGACTTTCGGAAGACAAGTATGCCGTACAGAAGCGGATGATGTTGCAGGCGGCGATTTTTGAGGGAAACAGAACTAATCTTGAACCGGAAAGCGATCGATTTTTGGCACTAAATGAAATGTGTGTCAAACCTGCTTCAGCCGATCGAATGCCGAGCTGTATTCTAGAAATGGAAGTTGACGGCGAAGTAGTCGATCAATATCAAGGCGATGGTTTAATTGTGGCAACTCCCACAGGTTCGACTTGCTACACCGCATCTGCCAACGGGCCGATTATTCATCCCGGCATGGACGCGATCGCAGTTACTCCGATTTGCCCTTTGAGTTTATCCAGTCGGGCGATCGTCCTCCCGCCCGGTTCAGTCGTCAGCATTTGGCCTTTAGCAGATTACGAACTCAGTACCAAACTCTGGACAGACGGCATTTTGGGTACTGCAATTTGGCCAGGACAGCGCGTAGACGTGCGGAGGGCAGACTGCGAAGCCAAGTTTATCATTTTGCGGGAAAACTATTCTTATTACAACACTTTGAGGGAAAAACTTCACTGGGCAGGAGCCAGAATTCGCTACAGCAACAATCACCGCAATTAATCCGAATCATCCACCATGAAACGGCATTAACCCGTGGAGCAGGTAAGCGTGAAAAAACCTGTTAAATCACCAACAATCTAGATACAAAAACCGCCATCAGCCAACCCATAATCTCTGTACTTTGTTAAGATCTCTCAATCATCTTGACAAACAGCCTGATCCATGCAGATTTCCAAAAAATCAACCCGACCTTTCAACCCTCAAGATACATATCCCTGTCCCGTGTGCCGCACCGGCCAAATTTCCACCCTAGCGCTGATGGACGCCCTAGCTTGCAACTTCTGCCAGCACATTTATACCGCAAGCGTTGAAAGACAATCGCTCCAAATGGCAGATCGCCAACCGCCCGTAACTTGGCACTGGAACGGCAAACAGTGGATAGGAGCCCACCTCGAAGGCGTAGAATTCGGATGGCCATACTTTGCCGCGGCTATTGGTCTAATTTTCCTTCCCACTACCTTGCTGGGACTTTCAGCTTACTATTTTCCCCCGGTTCCCGGCAGCCGCTTGTCGTGGCTGCCCGCAGCTTGGACAGGTTTAGCTTTTTTGTCCCATTTAGGCATTGTGCTGTGGTTGGTAGGTGAATTTTATCAATTCCCGGTGGCAACTTACTTCAGAGCTTGGGGGCGCAGGATTGGCCGACGCTAGCTTGATGCTCTCAAAAACCCGATCGCCCCAGGACGGCGCACCGACATCGATCCAGGTAAAATTAGAGGCGATCGCAAAACTCTCGCCCAAATCCGCACTTAAGCAGCTATAATCGTTAGCTATTCTAAATAGTCAAAAGCAAACGCATTGCGATTTGTGAGGAGAGCGATGAACATACTTGGAATCTCGGCGTACTATCACGACAGCGCCGCAGCCTTAATTCGCGACGGAGAAATTATAGCAGCAGCGCAGGAAGAAAGATTTTCCCGCAAAAAGCATGACGCCAGATTCCCTAAGAATGCGATCGCTTATTGCCTGAAAGAAGCGCAAATAGATTTGCGGGAAGTCGATAGAATAGTCTTTTACGACAAACCTTTAGTCAAATTCGAGCGCCTTCTCGAAACCTATTTAGCCTACGCACCCCAAGGTTTTCGCTCTTTCCTAACTGCCATGCCGATATGGCTCAAAGAAAAGCTTTACCTCAAAACCATGCTCAAAAGAGATCTGGCAGCAATAGCAAACTGCAAAACGAATAAACTGCCATCTCTGCTATTTACCGAACACCACCAATCGCACGCAGCATCGGCATTTTTTCCCAGCCCCTTTGAAAAAGCCGCCGTTTTGTGCCTAGACGGCGTGGGCGAGTGGGCCACAACCTCAGTTTGGTTGGGAGACGGGAACCAACTGACACCTCAGTGGGAAATCGATTTTCCCCACTCCTTGGGTTTGCTTTATTCAGCTTTCACCTATTACACCGGCTTCAAAGTCAACTCTGGTGAATACAAACTCATGGGTTTAGCACCTTATGGCGAACCCAAGTATGTAGACAAGATTCTCAACTATTTAATCGACCTCAAAGATGACGGAACTTTTCGTTTGAACATGGATTATTTCAACTATACAGTTGGCTTAACCATGACAAACAAGAAGTTTGACGAACTTTTTGAAGGGCCACCCCGTCAAGCTGAAGGAAAATTGACACAGCGGGAAATGGACATTGCAGCTTCCATTCAAGTTGTTACCGAAGAAGTTGTTTTGCGACTTTGCAGAACAGTTAAAAAAGAATTGGATGTCGATTATCTTTGTATGGCCGGCGGCGTTGCTCTCAACTGTGTTGCTAACGGTAGACTCTTGCGGGAAGGTATTTTCAAAGATATTTGGATTCAGCCGGCGGCGGGAGATGCTGGCGGTGCTTTGGGCGCGGCTTTGGCGATTTGGTACCAATATTGCGAACAAACTCGCACTGTGAGCGCGAACTCGATACCAAATAGTATAGAATCCCTCAAAACTGAACTTGTCACTGCAAATGCAGCGGTTGAGGAGAGGACTGAAGTTCTCACTGCAAACCCAGCGGTGGCAACTGTGGCGAAGTCTGTTGCTCATTTAACTTGTCACGATCAAATGCGTGGCTCTTATTTGGGCCCGAGGTTTACTGACGCAGAAATTCTCGAATATTTGGATGCAGTCAAAGCCAGCTATCACCGATTGGACGATGCCGAATTAATGCCGCAGTTGGCTGAGATTTTGGAACAGGGAAATGTGGTGGGATGGTTCCAGGGGCGGATGGAATTTGGGCCGCGGGCTCTGGGCGGTCGATCGATCATTGGCGATCCCCGCAGTGCTAAAATGCAGTCCGTGATGAACCTGAAAATTAAATATCGGGAATCATTTCGACCTTTTGCGCCGTCAATCTTAGCAGAGCGAGTTGCGGATTATTTCGAGATTGACCATTCCAGCCCTTATATGCTATTGGTAGCACCTGTCAAATCCAGTCTCCGCATTCCGATGACTCCCGAACAAGAGCAGTTGTTTGGCATTGAAAAGCTCAACATTCCGCGTTCCGAAATTCCGTCTGTTACCCACGTCGATTACTCGGCTCGCATCCAAACTGTTCACAAAGAAACCAATCCTCGGTACTATGACTTAATCAGCCATTTTGAAGAGCGATCGGGCTGTTCTATTGTGGTAAATACTTCTTTCAACGTCCGAGGCGAACCCATTGTTTGCACTCCAGAAGATGCTTACCGCTGTTTCATGCGAACCGAAATGGACTATCTGGTTTTGGAAAATTACTTGCTTCCCAAGTCCGAACAAATTCCTTGGAAACAAGATGATGCTTGGAAAAATGAATTTGAACTAGATTAGTCATTAGTTATTAGTTATTAGTTATTAGTGGAACGAATAACTAATTCCCAATTCCCAATTCCCAATTCCCAATTCCCAATTCCCAATTTCTAATGAGCGACGAAATTAAAAAACTCGACAAAAAAGGCTTGCGCGATTTCGGGCTGCTAATTGGCGGCTTGATTGCAGTGCTGTTCGGTTTAGCAGTACCTTTACTGCGGCGGCATTCTCTACCTTGGTGGCCCTGGGCAATCGGCGCAGTCCTAATCGTGCTAGGATTGGTTGCGCCGAAATCGCTGAATCCCGTTTATCACGCGTGGATGCGGTTTGGACTTATTCTTAATAAGATCGAAACGCCGATCGTCTTAGGGATAGTTTTTTACCTTATAATTTGGCCGATGGGAGTGCTCAAAAAGATTTTCGGCGAAGATGCAATGCGACGAAAATTGAATCCGAAAATGGATACTTACCGCGTCCAAAGTAAAGAAAGAACCAAAGTTAGTATGGAGCGTCCTTTTTAAGTGTTTGAAGCAACTTTAGATTTTATCAAAGATTTGTGGGCGTTTATGAAAGAACGCCAAAAGTATTGGCTGTTGCCGTTAATTGTGACTTTAGTCTTTTTGGGAGCTTTGATTGTATTGAGTCAGGGTTCTGTGATTGCTCCATTTATTTACACGCTGTTTTGAAATAATGAGCAAGTTGAAAAATTTGGGTGTCAATTTGGGTTTGACACTCGGCGGTTTATTGATGGGGGTGGTAATTGGTGAAATTGGATTGCGAGTTGCTAAAGTTGAGGGCTATCCAAAAATAGGAGATTTCGTAGACTCGGCGCCAACTCGTTTTCACACTTCCGATCCAAATTTGGGCTGGAAACTGAAACCGGGTGCGTCGGGGGAGTGGAATGGGGAAGGTGCAAGTTTTGTGCAGGTGAATAGCGAGGGTTTGCGCGATCGTGAACATACAAAAGCCAAACCTCCAAATACTTTGCGGGTTGCGGTTTTGGGTGATTCTTTCACCGAAGCAATTCACGTACCTGTCGAACAAACTTTCTGGTCGAAATTGGAACGAAAGTTAGGCAACTGCGAAGCTGTTAAGGGACGCAAAAATGTTGAGGTCATGAATTTCGGGGTGCAGGGCTACGGTACTGCTCAACAATTGATAATGCTGCGAAAAAAAGTGTGGGATTACAGTCCTGATATTGTAATTCTTGCTTTTTTTATTGGTAATGATATAATTAACAATTCGCCGCAATTGGAATACGATCGCTACCGACCATTTTTTGCTTATGATGCTAGCGGCAAGTTAGTACCGGATATGTCTTTTCGCAATCTGGCGCCCATTGACCGCAACGAAAGAGCAGTTTCCTTTGTAGACCGAATGCCCAGTCTGATCGTCAACAATTCGCGCATTCTGCAGGTCATTAAAAAGGTAGACTTAGAGCGGAAAAAGCGGGAGTTATCGGGACACTTTACCACTTTAAGTACCCTGAACCTCAAGGAACCTCAGGATGCAGCTTGGCAAGAAGCTTGGAGGGTGACAGAGGGTTTGATTGTGACGATGCGGAATGAAGTTGTGCACAAAAATGCTGATTTCTTGGTTGTGACGATCGGCGATCCGATGCAAGTTCGACCGGAAGCCCAGAGGCGAAAAAATTTTATGAGAAAGAACAACATTCAGGATTTATTTTATCCCGATAGGCGGCTGGAAAATTTGGGCGCGCGCGAGGGTTTTCGGGTACTGAATTTATCGGAACAGATCCAAGGTTACACTGAAAAATATCAAGTCTGCGCCCACGGTTTTGAGAATTCTGTACCCTGTGGGGGTCACTGGAATGAACTCGGGCATCGGCTGGCTAGTATCCTGATTAACCGAAATTTGTGCGAAAATTTGAAGCAGTCTCAAGTCCCCAAAAAACAACCGTAATCAGTCAAATTTCATGAAAGATTCAACGGCTTTGAAAAAAGGCAAAAACATATTAATTATAATCGCGGTTAATTTGGCGACCGCCTTTATTTGTCTGGAAGCTTTGTCGCTAGCTTTTTATTTTATCAACCAAAAGCAGTTTTTTTATACCCGAACTAAAGCCAAAGAAAAAGTAGTAGAAGATATTGAAAGGATCGGCATTAGGCTTGATGAATCTATCGTAGAAAGACTGCACCCACTTTTTGGCTATGTACTCAAACAAGGTGCCTTCACCAATGAAAAATTAAAGTTAAAAGTCAACAAACACGGCTTTTTTTCCCTATACGAATATCCCTTTATTAAAACTAATAAAAATCAACTTATTATCGGACTTTTTGGCGGTTCAGTTGCGAATAACTTTGCAGTTGATGAATACGTAAATCGCAGATTGTCTAACAAATTGAAGAGTTATCCAGAATTTGTCAACAAAGAAATTATTGTTTTAAATTTTGGCAACGGCGGCTACAAACAACCCCAACAATTATTAATTTTAAATTACTTTCTGGCTTTGGGTCAAGAGTTAGATGTAGTCATCAATATTGACGGTTTTAACGAAGTAGCACTGTCAAATTTAAATAACAAAGCCCAAGTAGAAATAGGAATGCCCAGCGTTCAGCACATACAGCCTCTGACTGGTTTAGCCAACAACAACTTGTCACCGGAAGCGATGAGCTCGATCGTGAAAATTAACGAAAACAAAAAACAATTGAAAGCAGGTATTGACAAATTGCAAATTTGTCAACTTGCTTTGTGTCACGCTGTTACCTCGCTACAGGTGAAACAATTAGTCAACAATTACCAGCAAGCAGTTGTCAAGTACGATTCGCAAGTCAAACCATCAAACCCAGACACGGCAAATAGCGGTATAGTATACATTCCCAAAGCTGACTCTGTTTTGCAGGATACCGTTGCTTTTGACAAAATGGCATCGATGTGGTACGAATCGTCGATCGGCATGAATCAAATTTTATCAAGTAGAAAGATAAAATATTTTCACTTTATCCAGCCCAACCAGTATTATCCCACCAAGCGAGCCTTTACCGCCAAGGAAAACGAAATCGCGATCGACCCGAAGAGTCCTTACATTGAAGGGGTGAAAAAAGGTTATCCGGTATTGTTGTCCAAAGTCGATGATTTGCAAAAAGCTGGGGTTAATATTTTTAGCGCAGTGAATATTTTAGACAATACAAAAGAAACTGTTTACAAAGATGCCTGTTGCCACTATAATTCAGTGGGAGAGGAAGTATTAGCTAACTATGTTTCTAGTTCCATTATTAAAGTAGTAAGAGAGTCGAAATAGAGGTTTATGAAAAATTTTAAATCCCTCAAAAAAGGACAAGAATTTCTCAAGATAACTTTGATTAATTTAGTGCTTTTACTGGTTTTCCTCGAACTCGGTTCCTTGGGATGGTATTTTGTCAAGCATAAGCAATTTTTCTATACTAGAGAAAAGGTGCAAAATAAGTCGGATTTAGGAATTAACTTAGAAGGAGTGCGGCTGAATCAGTCTATTGTTGAAAGGTTTCATCCTTTTTTGGGCTTTATTCAACAACCAGGCCCCGATTTTCGCCCTGGTTTTAAAGTTAACAATTACGGATTTATCTCTCCTTACGATTACCCTTTGAAAAAAACCAAGAAAAATCAATTTGTTGTCGGAGTTTTTGGCGGTTCTGTGGCTTCTAATTATGCAGTATTTGAAGTTCAAAACAAAATTTTACCTCAATACCTCAAGCAGGTTCCCGGTTTGAAAGATAAAGAATTTGTAATTTTGTCTTTTGCTACGGGAGGCTACAAACAACCCCAGCAATTATTAATTTTAAACTATTTTTTGGCTTTAGGGCAAGAACTGGATCTAGTCGTCAATATAGATGGTTTTAATGAAGTAGCACTTTCTAACTTAAACAATAAAAATCAAGTCGATTTGGCGATGCCAAGTATTCAGCATATTTTGCCGCTGACTAGCTTGGCGAATAATAGCCTTTCTACAAAAGCGATGAAAGCAACTATCAGAATTAAAGAAAATAAAGCTAGGATTAATCAGGGTTTGTCAAGTTTGCAAAACTGTTCTTTCGCTGCGTGCGATGCTTTGACTTCGGTTTACGTTCAAAATCTAGTTAATAACTATAAAACCGATGTCATTAAGTTTGAAAAAGAACGGAATAAACAAAAAAAAGATGACACTGGCAGCGTTATTTACATCAATACTAATAAGTCGGTTTTACAGGATTCATTAGCTTTTGAACAAATGGCCCAGAATTGGGTGAAAAGTTCAATTTTTATGCACAAAGTTCTGTCTGCTAGTAATGTACCTTATTTTCATGTTCTTCAGCCTAATCAATATTATCAGACGAAAAGGGTGTTTGGTGAAGCCGAAAAGCAGATTGCTTTTAACAAGGAGACTCCTTATGCTAAATCTGTGCAAATTGGATATCCGGCTCTTTTCAAAAAGTTTCCGAATTTGGAAAAAAATAATATCACTCTAGTGAATGCTGTCAATGTTTTTGACAAGACTAAAGAGGCTGTTTATGTAGATAGCTGCTGCCACTACAATCAAGCTGGAGAGGTGGTTTTCAGCAATTATGTAGGTCGTTCTATTCTGGAATCTTTGCGGAAAGATGAGGCTAGAAGCAAAAAGAAGTAGGTCTGAAATATCCGCTGAATGGTGGATGTAGGGTGCGCCTAGCGCACCTTACCGCTGAGTTTAAATTTTAGGTTTTTGGTTGGGTTCTATGTCGATCGCCCGCTGAGTCGATCGGCATTACCAAGATTTTATCAACTCGGTTGCCGTCCATATCGACTACTTCCACGCGCAAACCGTTCCACTCAAAATGCTCGGCTGCTGTGGGAATTTTGCCCAAATTAGTAATCACAAAGCCGCCCATTGTGTGGTAACTTCCTTTGTGTTCTGCTGACTCTTCGATTCCAAACAGCTCAAAAAAATCTTCGACTGCTAGCATTCCGTCTAACAGCCAAGAACCGTCTTCGCGCTGCACGGCTTCCGGCTCGTCAGCATCTTCTATTGAGGGAAAGTCGCCAACGAGTTCGACTAAAATGTCGTTGACTGTAACCAATCCTTGAATTACGCCGTATTCATCTACTACCAAGGCAATTTGATTGCTAGATTGTTTGAAAAGTTCTAATACTTTTAAACCCCGCGTGCTTTCCGGTACAAATAACGGTCGTCGTAAAGAAGCGCTTAAGTCCAGGGGTTGACCAGTTAAAGTCCGAGACAGCATATCAGTAACGTGTACTAAACCGACAACGTTGTCGAGCCCTCCCTGACACACCGGAAACCGAGAATGACCACTGCCGAGCATTTTTTGGCGGTTTTCTTCCACTGAATCATCTAGATCGAGCCAGGTAAGATCGGGACGCGGGGTCATTAAGGCGCTGACTCGCCGATCGCCCAAACGAAACACTCTTTCTACCATGTCTTGTTCGGCTTCTTCAAAGGTTCCGGCTTCGGTGCCTTGCTCGATTAAAACTTTAATTTCCTCTTCTGTAACTTGCGGTTCTGTCGAGGGGGCTATCCTCATCAGCCGCATCACTAAGTCAGTGGAATGACTTAACAGATAAACCGCAGGAGCGCCAATTTTTGAGAGCATTCGCATGGGAATTGCTACGCTAGAAGCGATCGGCTCCGGGTTGTTGAGCGCTAGCCGCTTCGGCACGAGTTCGCCGATAATTAAGGTCAGATAAGTGATGGTTAAAACTGCTACTACTGAGGCGATCGTCTGAGAATAGGGCGCGAGGGCAGGAATCAGGCGCAACACAGGCTCTACTCTTCTAGAAATCGTCGTTTCTCCGAAAGCGCCCGACAGAATGGCCAGCATCGTAATCCCGATTTGAACTGTCGGCAAGAACTGATTGGGAGCATTAGCCAGATCCAAGGCTACGCGGGCATTGGCTGAACCTTGGTTGGCCATCTGTTGCAGTCTCACCTTCCGTACAGAGATGATGGCCATCTCTGACATCACAAACAAGCCATTGAGGAAAATTAGCAGGAGAACAATCAGAATATCGGTACTTGGGGACATTTCTAAAATTTTCGGTAGTAACGGCGAAGCGCTCTGCCCGGTTAGTCGATTTTAGATTTTAGATTTTAGATTTTAGATTGACTCCGCAGCCAGTATCTGGGGGATTTCCCTAATGTCTAAAATTCTTCGATCTTCACAACTTGAGTCGGGGGCTGGTATCCGTCTTTGGGTGCAGTCACAGGAGAGGTCTGGAAGCTGCGAATCTCGATCGCAAAATCGAAATTTTTTCTAAACCTGTCACTAGATTAACGGAACTGGCTCGATCGCGATCGCAGGATCGAGATATTAAAGGAGAAATCTATCCCCAGTTAAGTTCCAAGGCGTCAACAGCAGATCGCCACAATCATGGATGTTTGTCGTACAATCTCCTTAACAGGCAAAGGGAAAGAGCCTTCGCCGATCGGGGATTAAAATTAAAAGCGCATGACTTTCTCTTCAATAATTCGTACCCTAGGGCGATCGCCCCTAGCAACAGAACTCCTCAACAAGCTCAAGCGCCATCGCTACGTGCAACTCTCCGGCATCGCCCGTTTGCCTAAAGCTTTGGTAGCTTCCGCCCTCGCACAGCAAGAGGGGCGAAACTTATTGGCAGTAACGGCTACTTTAGAAGAAGCCGGCCGCTGGGTTGCCTCTTTAGAGGCGATGGGCTGGCAAACCGTACATTTTTACCCGACTTCGGAGGCTTCACCCTACGAGCTATCTTACTCCGACGAGAACGAAATGACGTGGGGGCAAATGCAGGTGCTGGCGGATTTGGTCGAAAAACAAGAAACAAACGCTAATTCTAAGCCGATCGCGATTGTAGCTACCGAAAGAGCTCTGCAGTCTCACTTGCCGCCGCCTGCTGCTTTTAAACCCTATTGTCTGACGCTGAAGCGAGGTGCGGTTCAAGACTCGAAGATACTGGATCGTCAACTGGTATCGATGGGGTACGATCGGGTGACTCTGGTGGAAATGGAGGGCCAGTGGAGCCGCCGGGGCGATATTGTCGATGTGTTTCCGGTAGCGGCGGAGTTGCCGGTGCGGCTGGAGTGGTTTGGGGATGATTTGGAGCAAATTCGGGAGTTTGACCCGTCTTCGCAGCGATCGCTCGATAAGGTAGATCGGTTAATATTAACTCCTACTAATTTTAACGCCATTATTAAAGCAGTTTTAGCCGAAAAGAAGCTTGACGAAATTAACCACTTAGGCTCTGTTGACACAGAAAATGAAACCGAAAAATTTGTCCGCCGACTGTTGGGTTTAGCGTTTGAAAAACCCGCATCTTTGTTGGATTATTTGCCAGAAAATACTTTAGTTGTTGTTGACGAACCGCAAGGGTGCGAAGCTCACAGCGACCGCTGGTTTGAGAATGCACAGGAACAGTGGAATAATTGTAATCGCGAATCGGAAGTTGCGGAGGCGGGAACAGAAAATTTGCCAATTTCTAATTTGAAAGTTCCGAAAATTCACCGCACCTTTGCTGAATCTATGGCAGATGTCGCAGCTTTCGATCGGCTAGAACTTTCAGAATTAGCAGAAGATTCTACTACTAAAAAATCTCAAAGCTCTGGGGATGGCGACCAGCTACCGTCTGCGATTAATTTGGCTTCTCGACCTGTGCCGGTGATGCCTCACCAATTTGCGAAGCTGTCTCAAATGCTCAGGGAAGAGCGCGATCGGGGTTTTACTATTTTCCTGGTTTCTGCTCAACCCAGCCGCTCGGTTTCTCTGCTGTCGGAACACGACTGTCCGGCTCAGTTTGTGGTGAATCCGCGCGATTATTTGGCGATCGACAAGTTGCAATTGCAGCACA
This sequence comes from Microcoleus sp. LAD1_D3, assembly GCF_036702135.1. Lineage (NCBI taxonomy): Bacteria > Bacillati > Cyanobacteriota > Cyanophyceae > Oscillatoriales > Microcoleaceae > Microcoleus > Microcoleus sp. LAD1_D3. Next base: position 25,261 of record NZ_JAUBSB010000036.1, read on the forward strand.
TTCCGGTGGCTTTGAAGTACAGCGGACTGGCCGAATTGGAAGGGTTTATTCTGCCGACTTTTCGGATTGTGTTAATTACCGATCGGGAATTTTACGGTCAGCATTCTTTGGCTACTTTTAGCTACGTCCGCAAGCGCCGTCGTGCTGCTTCTAAGCAAGTAGACCCGAATAAATTAAGCCCAGGTGATTATGTGGTTCACCGCCAGCACGGAGTGGGCAAATTTATCAAGTTGGAACGTTTGACGATCGATCGCGAAACTCGCGAATATTTGGTACTTCAATACGCTGACGGTACTCTCAGGGTGGCGGCAGACCAGTTGGGGGCTTTGTCGAGGTTTCGGACTGTGGGCGATAAAGTACCCGATCTCAACAAACTGACCGGTCAAACTTGGGAAAAAACTAAAACAAAAGTTCGCAAAGCTGTTAAAAAATTGGCAGTGGATTTGCTGAATCTTTATGCTAAAAGAGCTAAGCAAGTAGGTTATGCTTTTCCTCCCGATATGCCTTGGCAACAAGAATTAGAGGATTCTTTTCCTTACCAACCAACGCCGGATCAGTTGAAGGCAACTCAGGATGTGAAACGCGACATGGAGGGCGATCGACCGATGGATCGCCTGGTCTGCGGCGATGTCGGTTTTGGCAAGACAGAAGTCGCTCTGAGAGCTATTTTTAAGGCGGTTACAGCGGGCAAGCAGGTGGCTTTGCTCGCACCGACGACGATTTTAACCCAACAGCACTATCACACGCTCTCGGAGCGTTTTTCTCCTTATCCGATCGAAGTTGGTTTGCTCAATCGCTTTCGCACAGAAACCGAACGCCGGGAGATTCACAAGCGTTTGGCAACTGGGGAGTTAGACGTGATTGTCGGTACTCAATCTGTTTTGAGCAAAGCGATTAAATTTCGGGATTTAGGCTTGTTGGTGGTGGACGAAGAACAGCGGTTTGGGGTCAAGCAAAAGGAAGCGATTAAAGCTTTGAAAACTGAAGTAGATGTGCTGACTCTGACAGCAACGCCGATTCCCCGGACTTTGTATATGTCGCTGTCGGGGATTCGCGAGATGAGTTTGATTGCGACTCCGCCTCCCAGCAGGCGCCCGATTCAGACGCATTTGGCTCCCTATAACCCCGAAGTGGTGCGATCGGCAATTCGTCAAGAATTGGACAGGGGCGGTCAGGTTTTTTACGTGGTGCCGCGGATTGAGGGGATTGATGAGTTGGCCGCTCAGTTGCAGGAGATGGTTCCGTCTGCCAGAATTGCGATCGCCCACGGTCAAATGGAGGCGTCGGAACTAGAATCCATCATGCTGACTTTCAGCGCGGCAGATTTCGATATTTTGGTGTGCACGACGATTATTGAGTCGGGTTTGGATATTCCGCGAGTCAATACCATTTTAATTGAAGACGCGCAGAAGTTTGGTTTGGGTCAGCTTTACCAGTTGCGGGGACGGGTGGGACGCGCGGGGATTCAAGCTCATGCTTGGCTGTTTTATCCGAAGCAGAACAAGCTGTCTGATGCTGCAAGGCAGAGGCTGCGGGCAATTCAAGAGTTCGCGCAGTTGGGTTCGGGCTATCAGTTGGCTGTCCGAGATATGGAAATTCGCGGTTCGGGTGATGTTTTGGGTACTGAACAATCTGGTCAAATGGAGGCGATCGGTTTTGATTTGTATGCTGAAATGTTAGAGGAGGCTATTCGGGAAATTAAGGGTCAGGAAATTCCGAAAGTTGAGGACGCGCAAATTGACCTCACTTTGACGGCGTTTATTCCTGCAGATTACATCGCAGATTTGGATCAAAAGATGAGCGCTTACCGGTCTGTGGCTTCTGCTAATACCCCTGAAGAATTACAGCAGATTCAGGCTGATTGGTGCGATCGTTATGGGCCAATTCCTCTTCCAGCCCAGCAACTTATCCGTGTGGTCGAACTCAAACAAATTGCTAAAAAAATCGGTTTTTCTCGGATCAAACCGGAGAATAAGCAGAACATAGTTTTGGAAACTGCGATGGAAGAGCCTGCTTGGAATTTGCTCAAGGCTAATTTGCCGGAACATTTGCGCTCTCGTTTTGTCTACAGCAAGGGGAAGGTTACTATTCGAGGTATGGCGGTTTTGACGGCCCAAAAGCAATTAGATAATTTGATTGATTGGCTGGGTAAAATGCAGGGCGCTTTGCCGGAAGCAAATGTTTGATTTTAATATATAGTCCCCAAATCTCGCGCACCGCCGAAACCACAGAATAATACCGATGGAACCATAAAAAATATTACTGCTGTTTTCATGATGGTTTTAGCGACAGAAAGGATTAAAATCGTGAAAATGTTAGTGAGTATTTTTTTGGCGATCGCGCTAGTGCAAGGAGTGCCAATGGCGGTTCAATCTCAACAAATAATTGACCCGATCGATAGGGTTGTGAGTGCAGGATTGATGAATAAAGATGCCAGTGGCAATTTTAATGCTGAGGGCCTTGTCAGTCGCGCAGATTTGGCGATGATTTTAGTGAAAACTTTTGGTTTGGAACGCCGGAAAACCGCTCAAAAACCGGATATTGAATTGCCGGACGTACCGAAGAGTTACTGGGCTTACAGTGCTATTCAAACTGTTTTGAAAACGGGAACGATGAGTGGATATCGTGACGGAATGTTTTTTCCGAATCAAAGGGTGACTCGCGCTGAAGCTTTGGCGATTTTTGCTCAAGCTTACGGGGTTTTTCAGTTCCCCGATCCCAGCATTTCCGAGATTTTAGCTAAGTATCCAGATGCAGGGGAAATCCCTAATTGGGCTAGAAAGTCTTTGGCTACTGCACTTTATGAAGGGTTTGTTAATGTTGATTTCGGAACTAATAAAATTAATCCTTTGAAGCCGATGACTCGTGGGGATATCGCTTACGCTTTGAGCAAGTATTTGGAGCGGCAAGTAAGGCCCAGTTCTTTGCCTGTCCCGGACGATGAGCCTCCCGATCGCGGCATGGGAAGGTGATAATTGTTCTGCATTTAAATTAAATTTTTGGGGCGGGCAGGATGCCCACCCCACAAGAGTTTCAATAAACAGGATTGTGAAAATTAAATGCACACCAGCTTAGTTGTAAGTTGTGGGAACCGTCTTGACGTTTACGACGTTCTTAATTCCTTCTTCCTTCTTCCCTCTTCCTTCTTCCCTCTTCCTTCTTCCTTATTCTAGAAAAAGTCGATCGCCCGCCATGCAAAATCCCGGAGCTTTGGTGACTGTCAAAGCAGCCATCAAACCCCCAGGATTTAAAGTTTTCCTCTTAAACGAGGCTCAAATTATTGCCAATGGGTGTTGGCTCAATCAGCAGTAGCCAATTCGGTACTGGCGCCGCCGCGCTTCCGCGTCAGGGTATTGAAAAGCATCTGACCAACAGCTTTAATCAAATTGCCTTCTAATTCCATGAACATCTTCATGTTCATGCCAAAAGCTGCATTAGCTTCGCCAACAATTCGCTCTGCTGTGGCTTCGTCAATCGGCAGTTCATTCATTGCCTGACGGTAGTTAGCTTTGAACTCTTTTTCATCAGGAATATCCTGGAATTCATAGAAAGCAGTGCCTTCTCCCTCGGAAAGATTCATTCCGCGCTGGGCAATTCCCTTCAGGATTTGTCCGCCGGATAAATCGCCCAAGTAGCGAGTGTAAGAGTGAGCTACTAACAGTTCCGGTGCGGTCGCCGAAATCTCGTGAATCCGCTGCACATAAGCTTTAGCGGCGGCTGACGGAGCTACTTGTTCGCGCCAATTCGCACCGTAGTAGTAAAATAAATCTTGCTCTAAGCTTTGTTTGCGATTCAACTCAGAAAAGTAAATTTTTGAAACAACCGGATGCTGCTTTTGGCGTTCCATTTCCTCTTCGATTGCCGAGTAGACAAAGTAGAGGTTTCCTACTAACTTCCGGTAAGAAGTTTTTTCTACAACGCCTTTTAAAAAACACTTGACAAAACCGACGTTTTCTGCCATTGTGTGGGACTTTTTCGTTCCCTCACGCAATTTGGTCGCTAAATTGATGCTCATGCTATATTGTCCAACCTTCTATTTTTGTGGTAGTTGATGGATGCGCCAAAAATCTAAAATTTACCTAAGCATTTACCTTAGATCGATTTGATGAGAGATTGTATTAATTTTTATAACAAAACCTAGAGAAATCAAACGACCCTGATGCCCGATCGCCCGAAAGGGCAGAAGGCATCAGGGCCGCAAAAGTTTAGTCATTAGCCCTCAGCCATTAGCTGTTAGCTAACGACAAATGACTAATGATTAAGTTAGATGTCCAAGTCGAGGAGGTTGAGTTTGGGGCCGTAGGTTTCGATGAATTCGCGGCGGGGGGCGACACGATCGCCCATTAAGATCGTAAAGATGCGATCGGCCTCAGCAGCGTCTTCAATCTCCACTCGTTTCAGCGTGCGAGTTTCTGGGTTCATCGTCGTATCCCACAACTGTGTCGGCATCATTTCACCCAAACCTTTGAACCGCTGAATGGTGTAGTTAGCATTCGCCGGAAATTCATTGCGGATGAGATTGTTCATTTCGCGATCGCTGTAACAGTAGTAATGATTGCGTCCCCGTTCCACTTTATAGAGAGGAGGACAAGCAATATAGATGTAACCTTGGTCTACAAGTGCGCGCTGATAGCGGTAGAAGAAAGTCAGCAACAGCGTGCGGATGTGAGCACCATCTACGTCAGCGTCCGTCATAATTACGATGTGGTGATACCGCAATTGACCCGGATCGAATTCTTCGCCTTTGATGCCCAAACCCAGGGCTGTAATTAACGACTGAATTTCGTTATTTTTGTAGATTTTGGCATCGTCGGTTTTCTCAATGTTGAGAATTTTACCGCGCAAAGGCAGGATTGCTTGGAATTGGCGATCGCGCCCTTGTTTTGCCGATCCGCCCGCAGAATCCCCCTCCACCAGGTAGATCTCAGACAGGGCAGGGTCTCTGGAACTACAGTCCGCTAATTTTCCAGGCAAAGGAGACGATTCTAAGACTGATTTTCGGCGCACTAAATCGCGGGCACGGCGGGCGGCTTCAGCGGCCTTAAATGCTTGAATTGCTTTTTCCAAAATAGCGTCAGCTACTTGGGGGCGAAACTCCAAATATTCTGTCAATACTTCGCCTACCAAGGAATCGACAATTCCCCGAACTTCTGTATTGCCTAGCTTGGTTTTAGTTTGACCTTCAAATTCCGGATCTGGGACTTTGACAGAAATCACTGCTGTCAAACCTTCGCGAACGTTTTCGCCGGCGAGGTTGGGCTCGTTTTCTTTGATTTTGTTGCGCTTGCGGGCGATCGAATTCATCGTCCGCGTCAAAACAGCCTTCAAACCTTCTAAGTGCGTGCCACCGTCGATCGTCCGAATGTTGTTAGCAAAACCTAGAACGTTGTCGCTAAAAGCATCGACGCACCACTGCAAAGCCACTTCTATCTGCACGTTGTTGCGTTCTCCTTGCACGTAGATCACTTCTTCGTGCAGAGGCTGCTTGTCGCGGTTCATGTAGGCGATATATTCCTTGATTCCGCCCTCATAACAGTATGTTTCGATGCGAGGTTCGCTACTTTTAAGCAGTTCCAAACGGTGGTCGCTAAACGTAATTCTCACGCCCGCATTCAAGTAACCCAATTCTCGCAAGCGCCCGGCGAGTATAGTGTAATCAAATTCAATGCCAGTGCTAAATATTTGAGTATCTGGCAAAAAAGAAACTGAAGTACCGGTGCGAGTGCCTTTGTTGGGCTTGGCAGTAAGTTCAGTAACTGGATTGCCTCTTTCGTAGCGCTGTAAATGTTCTTTTTGGTCGCGCCAAACTGTCACTTCTACCCACTCGGACAGCGCGTTAACAACAGAAATACCTACACCGTGCAATCCTCCAGAAACCTTGTAGCCACCACCGCCAAATTTACCGCCGGCGTGAAGTACAGTCATTACTGTTTCTATTCCCGATTTGCCAGTCTTGGCAACGATGCCGGTCGGAATACCCCGGCCGTCGTCTGTCACGGTAACGGAACCGTCGGCGTTGATGTCAATCTCGATGTGAGTGCAGTGGCCAGCCAGCGCCTCATCAATGGAATTGTCCACAACCTCGTAAACTAGATGGTGGAGTCCTCGCGGGCCGGTAGTACCGATGTACATCCCCGGTCGTTTACGGACTGCTTCGAGACCTTCGAGAACTTGAATCTGGTCGGCGCTGTAGCTGCTGGTCATACAAAAATAGCTCCAATAATGAGGCCTAAAGCCCCAAAAGCTTCTAATATGGGAAAACTCCTAAAATTATAGCACAAAACCGTTAAACGCGATGCTAGGGCTTTCTGAAGGGAAATTTATTAGGGGGAGGGAGGGGAATAGTTTTGAGATTACTTAGCGACTCCCCAGGCGTAGCGCGGTGAATCAGTGTAGGAGAGACGGGAAAGCATGGAGAGGAGAGAATTTGAGAGTTTTTATAGGGAAACGTGCGACAGCTTATGCCTAGATTAATTACGATTTGCGGGGCGACGGCGACGGGGAAGTCTGGAGTGGCTTTGGCTTTGGCGGGGCGACTACAATCCTCGATCCTGAGTGCGGACTCCCGTCAAGTGTACCGCGAATTTGACATCGGAACCGCAAAACCGACGGCGGTCGATCGCACCTGTGTACCGCATCACTTAATTGACATTTGCGATCCGACGGAAACGCTGACAGTCGCAGATTACCAGCAACAAGCTCAAAAATTAATTGCTGCTGTGGATTTTCCTGTTTCTCCCCCCCTGTTGTTGGTGGGAGGGACGGGCTTATATATTAAATCGATCGTGCGCGGTTTAAAAATTCCGAGGGTAGCACCGATGCCCGAATTGCGATCACAACTTGCGGAACTCGGACAATCTCAATGTTACGCGATGTTGCAGCAGGTCGATCGCTCTGCCGCTGAGAAAATTCACATCAATGACCCAGTAAGAACTTTGAGGGCACTGGAAGTATTTTATGTCACCGGTCGCTCTATTTCCGAGCAGCAGGGCGAAAATCCTCCCAATTATCCTATTTTACAAATTGGGTTGGATTGCGAGATCGATGTTTTGGTCGATCGGATCAAACAGCGCACCGAACAAATGCTAGAGCGCGGTTGGATTGCTGAAGTAGAATATTTGTGTAAAAAATACGGCTGCGAGTTGCCACTGTTGAACACGCTGGGATACCAGGAAATGAAACAATATTTGGCGGGCGACATTAAGCTTGAAGAAGCCAAAGAATTAACAATTTTGCACACGCGGCAATTTGCGAAGAGACAGCGAACTTGGTTTCGAGCTTATCCTGAAATTGAATGGTTTGATGTTAGCGCACCAGATTTGCTAGAAAGAGTTTGGCAGAGAGTGCAGGAATTTCTCAAGTGATTTTATATCGAAATTAATTTTTTTTAAACCGCCGATGAACGCTGATGAACGTTCATGTAAGTTAAATGGACTTGCTAGTTCTTCAACTAAAGGAAGTCGGATTTTTGCGTTAACTTTGACTAGGCAAAATCTCTCTAATTCTTTCGCGAAACAAAGGCACAGCAGCACGCTGTCCGATTGTTCTGCTTTGTTCGATGAAACCGGGAATTTCGGCAACGGGTAAAAACGGAAAAGCTAAACTGCGATCGCACATTTCATATTTCCCATCTACAAGTTGATAAACTTGCAGAGATTCCCGGCGATACCTCCACAGTTCGGGAACACCAAGAGCAGCATATATGGAATCTTTATTAACAGAAGAATTCGTGTAATCCGACTCTATTGCTAAATCGGGCGGCAAATCCTCTGGGAGGTTGATATCTCTTTTACCTCTGACGCTGGCTTCATTTTGAATGTAGAAACAAGTATCAGGTTCGACAGCACGAGTTAAATCTTCCCGTTCCAGAGTCAGAGAACCAGCTTTCATCACTTCGATTTCTAGCTCGTCTGCTGTAGCTTCAATAAAGCTTTCTATCAGTCCTTTCGGGACTTCATGTTCTAGATGTGGCATCCTGATTTCTAATAGTCCTCCATCGTAAGCAATTCTCCAAGCTCTATCGTCCCCAACATCTGCCAGCAATGCTTTAAAAGTTGACCAACTGACACCTTTTAAAATAACTCGGTTTTCGGGGGTAGTTTGCTGCTCTACGGGAGTTGATGTTGTTGTTACCATTTAACAATTCCTTGGTAGCTTCATCAATTTTTATTGTAGTCGCTCGACTTCAAATTTAAGGATAAATTTACAAACATATTGCAGGTATTGCGTAGGGACACGGCAGTGCCGTGTCCTGTCTTTCATTTTTATTGAGCCAACAAAAAAGATTTTTTTTAATTAACCGCAGAGAACGCAGAGGGCGCAGAGAAAGAGAAAACAGAGAAATTAATAATTTGAGGAACAAGCCGAAAAGCCTGTTCCTCAAATTACATCTCGCGTAGTTAATTAACTGTACAAACTCGCCACATATTCGCCGTAACCGTTATAGGGCAAAGTTGGACGAGTTTCCCACGACCAACTGTTACCGGGACCGACTATGCGTTCGCTGGCCTGCGACCATCTGGGGTGCGGCTTGTCGGGTTCGACATTTGCTTCAAAAGCGTATTCGTTGGCGCCGATTGTATTCCAAAAAGTGGCGGGCTGCTGTTCGACAAATTCAATTTTGACGATAGACTTTGCGCCCTTAAAACCGTATTTCCAAGGAATCACTTGCCGCAGCGGCGCACCATTTTGTTTGGGTAGTTTTCGGCCATACAAGCCTGTGGCAAAAAATGCTAAATCGTTGGCCATTTCTTCAATTCGCAGACCTTCGGTATAAGGCCAAGGATAAAATTGCGACATCAAACCGGGGCCGGGAGTAATTTTGGGGTCGTAAAATGAGGTAAAGCGAACGAATTTAGCTTTCGATTGCGGTTCGACATCAGCCATCAGTAATTTCATGGGAAATCCGACCCAAGGAACTACCATCGCCCACGCTTCTACACAGCGAAATCGATAAACTCGTTCTTCGATAGGAAATTTTTTGTAGAGGTCGTCAATATCATAAGTGCGGGGATTTTTTACTAAACCGCCTACTTCTACTTTCCAGTTTTCTGTTGGCAAAGCTTGAGCGGCTTGCCAAATAGATTTTGTGCCGCCGTATTCGTAAAAATTGTTGTATTTTGTAGCTAAGGCTTCGTCGGTAATTGCCCGATCGACTTTCGCAAAGGCCGGATTCCGGCTCAATCCCGAATATGCTTGGGTTGAGCTTTGCTCTAGAGCAGTTTTTGAGCTACTATTGCTTTGGCAGCCGGTCAGTGGTAGCAGCGAAGCAGTCACGCCAGCACCAATTAAATTTGTCATGAAGCGGCGGCGGTTGAGAAAGGCTGTTTCTGGAGTAATTTGTGGGTTGAGAATTTCCCAAGATTTGGGTACGCGAATTAACGGCATAAGTAATAGTTAAAAGTTAGTAGTTAGTTGGGCAAATTTTGCCAAAATTTTAATCAGTCAACCGATTTTAGATTGACTAGAGAGAACAGACGATCGCGGATTTGAGGCAATGCTTCGCGATTACTTTACTTTGCGACCATGAAAGTATTCGCAATGACAGTATAACGTAATTGCGTAACACCCAACCCCACCGATCACTTGAACAAGCCAGCAATCGCTGGACCTATTAAACCTCGCTCGCAGGAAAGTCAGCAATAATTTACGTGCGATCGCCCGCGTGCAATTGTGGCGAAAATCTGGGAAACAATTATGATCAAGCAAAGATTCCAATTATTTAATTTGTCCACAGGAAGCGGCACGCACCGCCCCGCTTTCCTCCCCCACTCCTCTAGTATGTCGGACGGGGGTCTCCAGCGGAAAGACAAATGAGTTACTGCACCAATCCTAATTCCCAGAATCCCCAAAATCTAGATCGCGCGACAGTATGCAAAAGTTGCGAGTCGAACTTGCTGCTAAAAGGCCGCTACCGAGTCTTTCACACCCTCGGTCAAAGTCTCACTTGCCGCACCTTCTTAGCAGTCGATGAAGACCAACCTTCGCACCCCCGTTGCGTCATTCAACAGTTCTGCGGCTCAGCAGCCGCCGCAGACGGTGGCACACACCAAAACCGGGCATTTGGCGGCTCTGCCTCAGTTCTCGACGAGTTGGGCAAACATCCCCAAATACCGAAACTGCTGGCATCTTTTGAAGTCGAAGGCTGCCAGTATTTAGTGCAAGAATACATCGAAGGCCGTAATTTAGCCGATCGGCTTTCAGAAAAAGGTGTTGTTAAAGAAATTCAAATTTGGTATCTGCTGAGCGAATTGTTGCCAGTCCTGCAATTTGTTCACGAAAATCAACTGATTCACGGAGATATCAAACCGTCCAATATTATTCACCGCAAAACTCCCCAAGCATCCCCAGCGTTGGCAGGGAAAGAGGATCTACATCCCCTATCCCAGGAAAGTGCCGGGCTAGTTTTAGTCGATTTCGGGGCGGCAATTCCGGCAAACAGCGGGCCGCTGAAAACAAAAACGGTGACAGGTTCTGCGGAATACGCGGCCCCGGAACAAATTAAAGGCCAAGCGATTAAAAGCAGCGACATCTACAGTTTGGGCGTCACTTGCATTCACTTGTTAACGGGAATGTCGCCCTTTGATTTGTTTGACATCAAAGCCGAAAGTTGGGCCTGGAGGCATTATTTGAAAGTACCGGTTTCGGGGCGACTCGGCCGCATTCTGGATAAAATGGTGCAGCGAGAACCATCAAAACGCTATCGCTCAACCGAGGCAATTCTCACAGACATGAAATACGGCCCGGCACCGGTAGACGTGATTCTCAGCAAACCCAAGTGGACTTTGGCCATGTGGGGAGGAGCGACGGTTGCCCTGCTGTCCGTCGTGCTGGGTTCTCGCTTGCCATCTCCAGAACCGCAGGCTTTCACTTCTTCTGAGCCTGTTTCTACCATTCCTGAAATTCGGTTCAATCCGCCCCCCATGCAGGATTTCAGCAGTGGTGGTGAGTCGCAGTCCGGGCCGGCAGTACGCACTCTGGCGGATCAACACAAAAACCCGGTTTGGGCGGTTGCAGTTGCTCCCCAGGGCCGCGTGATAGTCAGCGGGAATAACGACGGTACAATTCACCTGCTGCACAAGCGTCACGGCAAGCTGCTCAAGGTTTTAACAGGACATTTGGGGCCGGTGTGGTCGGTGGCTGTCAGTCCCGACGGCAGGACGATCGCCAGCGGCAGCGCTGACGGTACGATTAAATTGTGGAATTTCTATTCGGGCAAGTTAATTCGGACTTTGGACGGACACACAGACGGCGTGTTCTCGGTGGTTTTCAGTCCTGACAGCCAGACCGTGGCCAGTGTTGGTAAGGACAAAACTTTGAAGCTGTGGGAAGTCCAAGGCGGGGCCGAGTTGGAAACTCTTAAGCGGGTTTTTGATGAGGTGCAGTCGGTGGCTTTCAGTCCCGATCGAGAAACTTTGGCGATCGGCAGCAGCGACGGTAAGATCAACCTGTGGAACTGGCAGACTGGGGAATTGAAAGAAACTCTTTGGGGTCATTCCGAGGGGGTTTGGTCTCTGGCCATCAGCCCGGACGGTCAAACTCTCGCCAGTGGCAGTTGGGACAAGACGGTGAAGTTGTGGGATATCAGCACAAATAATCAGTTCCGGCAGGCCAACGGTTCTCTGCTACGGACTTTGATCGGCCATTCCGACAAGGTTAAGTCCTTGGCTTTCAGTCCCGACGGAGACAAACTCGCCAGCGCCGATTTGAGCGGGACTATCAAGCTGTGGCGCATGAGTTCCGGCGATATCGCGGGCACGCTGAAGGGTCATTCTACTTGGGTGGAATTGGCTTTTAATCCTCAAGACAAAACTCTGATCAGTGGCAGTTTTGACGACACGATTAAGGTGTGGCGACTGTCTCCTTAATTTTTTCGATCGCCCGTTCAATTAATTTTTGAACAGCTAGGGCGATCGAACATTTAGCTAATTTATCTATCAACACTTCCGACAGTTTCAATGCTGACGAATGGGGTGTTAGAAACCCGGTTCCTAGGATTTTTAGTAACAAGAACGAGAAATCTACTGAGCAACCGGGTTTCAGAGCGTCAAGAGTGCGTCCAGGACTTTGCTGGCTTTGATAGGGGTTCCCTAAAACCCCTATTCTACGGTTGGTAATCAAAAACTGTCCGAAGTGTTGGTACAGAAATAAATCTCAAATCTCAAACAGTCAGAATCTTCTGATAAATCGCGGTTGCTAACTAACACTTGTGGTAAAGTAGTTTCGGCTGTTAAAGTAAAATCTATGACCGCAAATTCCGAGTTAACAGAGCAGTATTTGTCAGCGGGCGATAGCCTTCAGAAATCAGGAAAACTTGAGGAGGCGACCGCCCAATACGAAAAAATACTAGCCCTCGATCTCGATCAGGCTATTGCACACACCAAGATAGCTGATATTTATTATACACAACAGAAATATGCCGAGGCGATCGCCTCCTGTTACCAAGCACTTCGCCAGCAACCCAATTTCGCCGCCGCCTACAAAACCCTAGGCAATATCTTGCAAGCCCAAGCCAAAATAGACGCAGCGATTCGCGCATACTCAAAGGCGATCGAATGTGATCCTAATTTTGTCGAAGCCTATGTTAACTTGGGCAGTATGTTTTACAAACAAGGCCAGCTTGATGACGCCATAATGTACTATCAAAAATCTATTGCTCTTCAACCAGATTTAGCCGTCGCTTATTGGAATTTAGGCAAAAGTTTGGAAGAGCAAGGGCGAATCAATGAAGGTTTATTTTATCAAAAAAAAGCTCTAAATTTACAGCCGGAGTTAGAAGGTAGAAGCAATTCAGTAAAAAATAACACTTACTGAAGAGGAATGTTATAGTCAAAATAATTCACTCATTAACGATGCAAGCTGGATCAACATGGAAATTAGCCAGAATCCGCTCGAATTCCTAACGGCTAAAGTACAAGAAACTGTTGCCGATACCCAAAACTTAGCCAACAAAATCGCTGCTAAAGTTGAGGAAAGTGCAACTGTATTAACGGCGTGGGTACAATCAACGCCCAGTTCAATTGTTAGTGCCGGGGCGATCGCCAGTCAAGAAGCTTTTAAAATAGCACACAACATCCGTTTTGAGAACCTGCCAATAAATCTGCAATCGAAATTTGCTAGGGCTGGGATGCGTGACGGAATGCGAAATGTTCAAGAAGCAGTAAAAGTATTTGAATCCATACCCGCCCAAATTCGTGCCCAAGGCCCAGAAGCAATTCGCAACTTCTGTCAAGATAAAGATTGGAGTCACATCCAAGCCCACGTCAATGGAGGCGGAAGCGAAGCTGCTAACGGGATTTTTGAATATTTTTGGGTGAATCGTGCTCGCGGTGGTGCAGACATGACTGCCGCAGAATTAGCAGTCGCTAAGCAAGTTTTAGCGGATGCAGCATTTAAAGCAGCAGTTGCCGAAATCGTTGGGGCTGCAATGAAAGGGGCGATCGCCGCTGCAGTAATTGAGTTAATATTTTCTATCTTAGAAAACTCGCTATTGTGCGTTGAAGGCAAAATTACGCAGTCAGAGTTAGTCGAACAAGTCGCCACTGCCACCGCCAAAGCTGGCATTGCTGGCGGTGTTATTACTGGCATTCTCTTAACACTGTGCATGATATTTCCCCCCATTGCCGCGCTTTTAGGTGCCGCAGCGATGCCCTTGGCGGTGGCAGGTATTGGTTTTATGGGAATTCGCGCCTGGGAAATCTTTTGTCACGGCGATCGACTATTTGGTATTGCTGAACAAACACAAAAATTTCTGGGGATGACTGAAGCGACAACTTAAACAGTTGAAAGTTGACAGTTATGATACCCGAATCAAACCGTTTATGAAGCGCGGATTTAAGACTCTATTCATTAGCTTATTTATGTCCGCGCTTTTGGGTGGCGGTTGCTTGTAGCAAGATTTTCAGATGATTGGGAAACATAAATAGTATGGATTCAGTAGCAAAAACTCAAGATCAGCAGCATCCGCAATACAAGCGCGATCGAGCCAGTGTCAATACTTTATTAGCAGGAGAAGCAACCGACTACAATTTATCGGAATTAGCAAGATTAATAATTCGCTACCGAGGCTTTCCCGGCGCTAGAGATATTCAATCAGACTTAGAAAAAGTCCTGCAAAAATGGAATCATACCGAAGAAACTCTTTACCAACAAACCCGTCAAATTCACGTCAAAGGTGAAGTTTATAGAAAGCAAAAAAGCGATCAAGAAGATTGGGTCTAATCAAGTCAACAGTCAACAGTTAACAGTCAAGTGTTAACTGTCAACTGTTAACTATTTTCAAACCATCTCTGGCGAAACTTGCATTGCCGGCTGGGGCTGGAACTGGAACAGCGAATAAACCACATTGCGGCGGATATCCGTCATCATGTCCAAAAACAGCTCGTAACCTTCAGTTTTGTACTCAATCAGCGGATCTTTCTGGCCGTAACCACGCAGCCCTACAGACTCGCGCAAAGCATCCATTTGTTGCAAGTGTTCCCGCCACAAAGTATCAATTTGCTGCAAAATAAAGAACCGTTCCGCATCTCGCATCAATTCAGCTCGGATTGCATTAACTTCCGATTCTTTCATGTCGTAAGCATTGCGGACTTGTTCGTGCAAGAAACTTTTAATTTCCTCAACTGACAAATCTTCTAGCTGATCCGGTGTCATGTCAGCGAGCAGATAAACAAATTCTTTCACCTTGCTCACAAGTTTGTCGAGTTCCCATTCTTCCGAAGGTAAATCGGGATTTATGTATGCTCCCACGATGTCGTCCATCGTCTGTTCGGCATACTTAATTACCTGTTCTTTGGAGTCCAAACCTTCCAATACTCGGCGGCGTTCTGCATAGATTGCTCGACGCTGATTGTTCATCACTTCGTCGTATTCAAATACCTGCTTGCGGATGTCGTAATAGTAGGTTTCGACTTTTTTCTGAGCGCCTTCGAGGGAACGAGTTAGCATTCCAGATTCGATCGGCATATCTTCCTCAACACCGAAAGCCTTCATCAAACCAGCCACCCGTTCGCCGCCAAAAATCCTCAGCAAATTGTCTTCCAAACTCAAGAAAAACCGGGTAGAACCAGGGTCTCCTTGGCGTCCCGCCCGGCCGCGCAACTGATTGTCGATCCGGCGCGATTCGTGGCGTTCTGTACCGATGACGTGGAGCCCTCCCAGCTGCACGACTTCATCGTGTTCGGTGCTGGTAAAAGCATCGTACTCGCTGCGAGTTAAATTGTAAGCTTCCCGCAATTTTTGAATTACCGGGTCTTTTGTCGGTGCTTTTTCCGAAGCTATAGCCACGATATCATCGGCTTGCAATTCCGAGAGCGATCGCTCCCCGTACTCTTTCACCGCCAATTCCACGGCCGCCTTGAGCATTTGCTCGGCATTTTTCGATAGCTGCGTCGGGAAAATCTGCGCCGAAGCTTTCCAAGACTTTACCTTTTTCGTAGTCGGGGCAAAACCTTGAGGTGCGGGGCGACCACTAATACCCGGTACTTGCACCACCGAAAATCCGTCCTCATCCTCGGGTTGCACGATCCGGGGCATAAAATACTCCCGCAACTTCAGGCGCGCCATGTACTCAGAATTACCGCCCAAAATAATATCAGTACCGCGTCCCGCCATGTTTGTCGCGATCGTCACAGCGCCTTTGCGTCCGGCTTGAGCAATAATTTCTGATTCCCGCTCCACATTTTCCGGTTTAGCGTTGAGCAAATTGTGAGGAATTTTGCGTTCCAGCAGCAGCCGCGACAGCAACTCCGACTTTTCCACACTTGTCGTGCCCACCAGCACCGGCCGGCCGATCTCGTGCATTTCTGCACAGTCTTGGGCGATCGCATTCCACTTCCCAGCCTCCGCCTTGTAAACCATATCCGAAAGGTCAGTGCGGCTCGTAATCCGGTTAGTAGGAATCAGCGTCACTTCCAGATTGTAAATCTTCTCAAACTCCGTCTCTTCAGTCTTCGCCGTCCCAGTCATCCCCGACAGCTTCGGATAAAGCAAAAAGAAATTCTGATAAGTAATCGTCGCCAGCGTCTGAGTTTCCGGCTGAATTTCCGCCCGTTCCTTGGCTTCGATCGCCTGGTGCAAACCGTCACTCCAGCGCCGTCCCGGCATCACCCGGCCCGTAAACTCATCGACAATCACCACTTCGCGATCGGCATTGACGATGTAGTTAATATCCTTAATAAACAATTCCTTCGCCTTAATCGCATTAAAAATGTAATGCGCCCAAGGGTCAGCCGGGTCGTACAAATCCGTAACGCCCAACAAATTCTCAGCTTCACCAAATCCTTCATCGGTCAATAGCACATTCCGAGCTTTTTCGTCAACCTCGTAATGTTCTTCATTTTCCTTTCTCAGGGAAGCAGCCACCTCAGCCGCCCGCATGTACTTCTCACTAGGGCGTTCCACCTGGCCCGAAATAATCAGAGGCGTCCGTGCTTCATCAATCAGCACCGAGTCAACTTCGTCAATCACGCAAAAATTAAAAGGACGCTGCACTACATCTTCCATGACAGTAGCCATGTTGTCCCGCAAATAGTCAAAGCCGACTTCGCTGTTAGTCGCGTAGGTAATATCGCAGTTATAATTTTTCTTTCGTTCCACCTGATCCATGCCCTGCTGAATCAGTCCCACAGTCAATCCCAGGAAGCGGTGCACCTGTCCCATCCATTCCGCATCCCGCCTTGCGAGATAATCGTTGACGGTGATGATGTGTACGCCTTTACCGTTGAGGGCGTTGAGGTAAGCCGGCAGCGTCGCCACCAAAGTTTTGCCCTCACCGGTTTTCATTTCGGCAATTTGGCCTTTGTGGAGGATGATGCCGCCGAGGAGTTGGACATCAAAGTGGCGCAGTCCCAAAACCCGCTGTCCCGCTTCCCGCACCACTGCAAAAGCTTCCGGCAAGATTTCGTCTAGGATCTCTTTTTCTTCGTTGAGAGAGCTAGCTTTTGCCAGACGTTGTTGAAACTCGGCCGTTTTCCCTCTGAGGCCGTCGTCTGAGAGTGCGCGGAAGTCTTCTTCCAAAATATTGATATCAGCTACCCAAGGCTGAAATTTTCTCAGTTTGCGCGCGTTGGGATCGCCTAGCAGATTTTTAAACATGGCAGGAGAGGCAGATTTTTAATAATTTAGCTATTAGCTTTCAGGGTTACGGGCTGTAGTGTTAGCCACAACATATACCCTCCCCGATTGTAGCAACCATTGGCTCAGAAGAAGGAGTCGTCGGGGGCGATCGCTCGATTTTGGATTTGAGATTTTGGATTGAACTTGGTGAAGGTGGGTCACGATCACAACTCAGGTATATGTGCTTACTGACAATTGCAGGGCGTAACAGGCATCTTGCCTGTTCCATAAGAGATTAATGTTTTTGTGGGATTAATTTCCGCAAGAGGCAAGATGCCTGTTCCACAAGAAATCAGAGATTAATGTTTTTGTTGCACTAATTTCAGTAACAGGCAAGATGGCTGTTCCACAAAAAATCAGTGTTTTTGTGGGGAGTAGGAGTGGGCCCCCAGAGCCTTGCCCGATCGCTCTTATTGAAAATGCTGTCAAATCTCAGGTCTGATTAACCCTAGTTTTAAACAGGCCTGGGCACTTCGTAAGTTAAAAAGTCATAGGCCATTTTCGTATTGGGAAAAATAGCCTGCGCTTCCTTGAGCAAATCATCCAGGACGATCGCATTCCCTGGAGCATAGCGCGGGCTAAAATGCGTCATAATTAACTGTTTCGCCCCAGCAATCAAAGCAACTTGAGCCGCCATTGTTGAAGTTGAATGCAGGCGATCAAATGCCATTTGAGCATCTTGATGAGCAAAAGTAGCTTCATGAACCAACAAATCAGCATCCTTGGCCAATTCCACGGCCCCCTCACAAAAAACCGTGTCAGTACAATATACAAACTTGCGCCCGATTTGATCCGGGCCACAAAAATCAGTACCTTTAAACTGTCGCCCGTCCTCTAACTTTACCGTCTTTCCTTGTTTTAATTGACCGTAAAGCGGCCCCGAAGGAATACCCACAGCCTTTGCTTTTTCAACATCAAAATGTCCCGGACGGTCTTTCTCAGTTACTCGATAACCAAAAGCAGTAACTCGGTGCTTCAAAGGGCCGCAGCTAACAATATATTCGTCATCTTCATAGATGACTCCCTCGTGAATTTTGTGTACCTTAACCGGGTAAGAAAAATGAGTTTGAGAATAGCGAACACCAGCTTGCAAATATTCTTCAAGTCCCGGAGGCCCGTAAAGATCGATGCGCTTGACATTCCCCGCCAAACCGCAGCTAGCCAGCAAACCCATTAAGCCAAAAATGTGGTCGCCATGCAAGTGAGTGATGAAAATGCGGCTTAGTTGGCTGACTTTGAGGTCGCTGCGGAGAAACTGGTGCTGAGTTCCTTCGCCGCAGTCAAACAGCCAGAGTTCCGCTCGCTGGGGCAAGCGGAGGGCGATGCTGGAAACGTTGCGCGATCGCGTGGGTACGCCGGAGCTTGTTCCGAGAAATGTAATCTGCAAGAGTCAAATCACCTCAATTAAAGTTAAAAAATATGTTACATATATCCTGAGTGCGGTCAATCCGCCATTCAGGAAATAGTCGCAGGCAGGAACCGGGATAAATCGCTGTTCCTGCGAACATCTATTCGCTAAAATCATTTTTGACAAGCGCACAGAGTGATCAACCCAATTCTAACGTTTTGTTTCTTCCGTTCCCCTTCCTTTTTCCCTCCCATTCCCTTGCCTTAAAAATTCTTAAACTCATACAGCACAGGAGGAAAATTTTCAAATGCAGTCAGGAGTATTTTTTGCTTCCGTTTTTTCGACATTAAAAAAACGCTACTTTGGGATTTCGCTGTTGTTTTGGCTGGTAATGGTAGCCCCAGCACAGGCCGCGCTGATCTTGCGAGTTGCGGTACAAGACGGGGCAAGTCAGGTAAAAGTCGGCAGTTCTACTAAGGCTGCAATCCGCGACGGTAGCGGGCGTAATTTGGGCGAACTGTCGGCAAACAGTTCTCAGTCAGCTCAATTTCGATCGGGAACAGTGGCGATCGGTCGCTGGGCCGCCAACCAAGTTTGGATCGAGCCGACGGGGAACGGTTATGTTTGGATTGGCGATCGTTGGTATCGGGGACGCACGCTTCTAGTTCCCCAAAAAGGAGGCTTGACTGCCATCAACTACGTCAATATCGAACAATATCTCTACAGCGTTCTCGGCGCCGAGATGAGTGGCAATTGGCCTCAAGAGGCTTTGAAAGCCCAAGCAGTCGCCGCCCGTTCCTACGCTATCCACCAGCGCCTGAAAAGCGAAACCGACCTTTACGACGTGGACAGCACTCAGTATTCGCAGGTTTACAAAGGATTGCAAACAGAATCTTCTGGCACTTATTCCGCAGTCGATGCAACCGCTGGTCAAGTTCTGGCCTACAACGGTCAAATTATTTTAGCCGCTTTCCACTCTGCGTCTGGGGGACATACTGAAAATGTCGAGGATGTTTGGACGGAACCTCTGCCTTACCTGCGTGCTGTTCCTGACTTCGACCAAGGGGCGCCGGTTTACCAATGGAAAGAAAATTTTTCTCGGGCTCAAATCAGCAGTAAGATTTCTGGCGTGGGCAATGTGATCTCGATGAAGCCAGAACGGACTACCGCTTACGGCAGCGTTTTGAGGATGAAAGTAGTTGGAGATGGCGGTTCTAGGGTCATGACAGGCGCAGATTTACGCCGGGTTTTAAATTTGAGGAGTACGCGGTTTACCGTGATTCCTCAGTATGGGGGTGGTCGGAACCCAAGGAACAGTGGCCAAACTCCTACGGGTTTTCAAGTTGCTGGCAAAGGTTTCGGCCATGCTGTAGGAATGAGTCAGTGGGGGGCATACAATTTGGCCAGACAAGGATACGGCTACCAGCAGATTTTGTTGCATTATTACCGGGGTGCTACTTTGGCTAGAATTGCAGTCCAGTAACTGCTGGGAATTGGGAATTGGGAATTGGGAATTGGGAATTGGGAATTGGGAATTGGGAATTGGGCCGAAAAGCATTGGTAATTGGTAATTGGGAATTGAGCCGAAAAGCATCTTCGCCGAAAAGCATTGGTTATTAGAGCCAACAACAAATAACCAATAACTACTAACTACTGCCAACTGCCAACTGCCAACTAACTACATTAAGGATTGCTATGCAAAAGTGGGAGTATTTATTTGTGGATGCGAATATGTATCCTTTTGGAAACAAGCTGATTAGTTTATATGTAAACGGTGAAGAACAGCGAGATTGGAAACAAGGCTCGCTGCATCTATTTGTCAATCATTTGGGGGAGGAGGGATGGGAACTTGTGGCTCTGGATCACGACTCGAAGTATGACCAAAATTGTTTGATTTTTAAACGCCCTAAGCTTATTTAATAAAACTCGGAGTATAAAAAATTATGACATCAATAAAAATTGATATTTTCGACAATTATTAAGAAAGAGCTAAAAGCCCGTTCCCAACAAAGGTATTTGGCGTTGCTGATTTACGGTATGAAACACTAAATATGCCCGTCATAGAAAGCAGTAGCCACAAAGCTTTTGGATTTTAAAGTTATTTTTTCATACCCTGATTAAACAAGACCCGATATTTTATTTTGGAACAGGCATACTACCTATTCTTGATAAGGGTGCGAGATTTTAGTGCAACCTAACTTAACAACAAAAAACAGTTTTTTCATTAGTATTACAAGTTGTCCGAGCGATCGATCCTGCGCTGCCATTCGGCATCTATTTTGGCTGACTGTTCTAGTTCTTGTTGGGTTAATTCTGTTTCTGTTGTATAAGCTAAGTCTTCTCCAGTCAGAACGTTTTCTGCTGCAAATTTCCGAGCGTAGACCAGTTTTTTGAGCAAGTTGGCATCGGGTTCGTTTAATAACATTGCTCGCTGCTGACGCTTTTGATTGCGGGCTTCTATGCGGCTATTTTTCCACTGAATCCAGAAGTAGCGAATTAAAGGAATTGCGAGAAATCCGACGCCGTAAATCAGGATCATGGGATAAACAGCGCTGACGAAACCGATAAATCCACCTGCGATTAAATTATTAGTTAATAGATTTCCTAAAACTAACGCACCGACAAGATTGACGGCTCCTAACCCTGCTGCGAGCATGATTTGGCCGGAACTGGCGTTGCTGAAACGCCACAGCATTTCTCGCAAATAAGCTGCTACTGGTTCAGAATTTCTCTCGGTGGCTGTGGTTTGCAATTGCGGGAAGTGGTAGACTATTTGCCCTTCGGGACTGACTTCGGGGCGGCCGTCAAAACGGGCGAGGGCCGGTAACATATATTCTTGGTATTCTCGGGCGTATCCTTGTCCGAGATTGTCGAGATACGGGGCAATTTGTTCGGCGGCGACTGCACCTCGGTTGTTGCGAATTGCAGTCGCAATATCGCTCCACTTGCGCTCTTCTAGATTGTTATTGGGATTGCCGTCTCCAAATATAAAGGAGAAAACTGCTTCTAGAAAACTCATCTGGGGTTTTTGACCAGTTAAGCGCGATCGCTGCTGGTAGTATGGTTGGTCATGGTTCCAGTAAAATATCCAGATTAAATCGTTCCAGAAGTAGGGAAAAAAGAAAAAGCCGCCGCCTCTGCCGCCCCCGCCACCACCGTCTCCTCCTCCTCCGCCATTATTGTCGCTGCCGCTGGAGAGTAAAATCGTGATAGCAACAAAAATTAAGAGGATAGAAGCTACCAGCACTATGCCGAAAGATATCCGAATCAGATAAAATAAAATGCGCCAGATTTTTTGCCACCATTCCTGCAACTGCAAGCGCAAGAATTTGTTTCGCAAAATATCTCGAAAGTTTTTGGGAAATAGGTAGGCAATGTCGCCGGATTCTGCTACTTGCAGGTTGCCGCCTGCTTCGGAGGCGAGGGTTAACAGTTCTCGCTGGGCAAAATTGATATCTAATCCAGCTTTTGCCGCCACGTCTCCAACCGTAACGCGGTAGCCAAGTTGTTCGACGGCTTGCATAATGGTGGGATTCGGAGCCATAGGTTTCTCTCTGTGAAAATTACCCGGTTATTTTTATTATATATTGCGGGAATTCGAGCTGGTTTTGGCGATCGGGTTTCTGATTTTTTTTGAGGCTGCCCTTGACTTTGGGGCAAAATATTGCTAGTGTTTTGCCGAATAACTTTTAAGTATGGGCTGAACTCGGATAGCTTAATAAAACTTTGTGATTGAATTTCTCCTCGGCATTTGCTTTTGCTTGTTTGCTCTGAGGGTCAACGAGGGGGATGGTGGGTACTGTTAGTAGGGTACGGGGCGCGCGATCGCGCGTTGGCATTAGTTTTCGCAATCCGAAGGAAAGCCATCGAAGAGGATTGCCCCTGCACCATCGAGCAGAAATTTTTCCGTCGGTGCGGGTTTTTGTAAGTTTTGTGTAGAGTGCGAGAGAGAGGTTAAAGAAATCTGGTTTTTTTGCAAGTCTTGCAAGACTTATATAAAATAGATAGAGCTTGCGCGGGTGTTAAACCCAAGGGCGTGTTTTAAGGTTCGCAGTTGCGATCGACTAAACTTTTTAGCGCCCTCAACACAACGGCCCACTACAACAGTGGCGCAATTATTAATAGGAAAACTTTACAGGCTAATTTTTCTGATTAGCCACTAACCAAAGAATCGCATATGCCAAGAACTCAACGCAACGATAACTTTATTGACAAAAGTTTCACGGTAATGGCTGATATCATTTTGAAGATGATGCCGGCGAAAAAGCAGGCGAAGGAAGCTTTTGCTTATTACCGGGATGGTATGTCAGCTCAAGCAGATGGCGAATATGCTGAAGCGCTGGAAAATTATCATGAAGCGCTGAAGCTGGAGGAAGATCCTTACGATCGCAGTTATGTCTTGTACAATATGGGGCTGATCCATACTAGCAACGGCGAACACGATAAAGGTTTGGAATATTACAGCGAAGCCCTGGAACTCAATCCGAGAATGCCACAAGCGCTGAATAATATTGCTGTGATTTACCACTATCAAGGGGAAAAAGAAAAGGAAGCAGGCAATCTTGAAGCGGCGGAAGGGCTGTTTGATAAAGCTGCCGATTATTGGAAGGAGGCTATTCGCTTGGCCCCGAACAATTACATTGAGGTGCAAAATTGGCTGAAGACGACAGGTAGAGCGCAAATAGATGTGTATTTTTAACCTCAGTTGTTAGCTACAAGAAGCCTGATTGGGTAAACAGAAAGTTGTGGGTTTTAAGTGTTGAGTAGTGAATTGAAAACTCTTTTACTTAAAACTTACAAATCCCCAGTCAAAACTACTCACTAATTCCCAATTACAGATTTTTATGATTGACAGAGAAGAAGTTCGCAAAGTAGCGAATTTAGCGAGATTGGAATTAACGCCGGAAGAAGAAGAGCAGTTTACTGGTCAACTTAACGGTATTTTGGATTATTTCGAGCAGTTGAGTGAACTAGATACGAGTAAGGTGCAGCCGACTACGCGGGCGATCGATGTTAGTAATGTAATGCGATCGGACGATTTGCAACCTTTTGCTAAGGGAGAAAGTATTTTGGAGGGAGCTCCCGATCGCGATGGGGAGTTTTTTAAAGTGCCTAAGATTATGTAGGGTTCCCCCTACGCACCTAACTGAGGAAAATCTCTTGAGGGGCGGGCTAGCAATGCCTACCCCAAAAGCTGATTAAATTAACTGTCGAACAGGTAATAAGTAAGCCCGGTAGAAGCCACCTCACAAGCCGATTAAACTGATAGAAAATCAACACAATCTCACTCATAGTGATAAATCTGTAACGTTCATTTTTGGGGTGACAAATATTCATGTATGTATTAATTGGTGGAGCAGGAATGATGGGGCTGGGTTTAGCCCAGCAGCTATTAAAACTCGGTCATACGGTGGCAATCATCGATGCCGACCCGCTTGCTTGTCGCTTTGCTCGTGAAAAAATCGGAGTGATGGCCTTTGAAGGCAGTGCAGTGAGCACAACGGTTCTTCTGGAAGCGGGAATTAAACAAGCAAACGCAGTCGTTGCAGCACTCAGGGATGATGCACTGAATTTAGCGCTGATCACCCTATCCAGGAGCTATGGCATTTCCCATATTGTGGTGCGAATGCGCGATCGCGAATTCATGGAAGCCTATCGACTTGCCGGAGCCAGTCACATCATCAGCACTATTGATTTGGCAGTTGCATCAATGGCGAATGCGATTGAATACCCCCAAATCGAGTCTATGATGCACTTTGAACACGGGCAAGTCGAGGTACTAAAGCTGCCAGTTCCAGGCGATTGCAAGGTGGCAGGTCGCACCGTTGCTCAAATTGCTCAAGACCCTCGTTTTCCAACAGGTTCGCTGATTATTGGTTATCAATGCCATGCCTGCGCCAATCTGGAGATTCCGAACGGCAATACTGTTCTTGAAGCAGGTTCTACCATCTTGGTCGTCACCCGTCCAGAGCTAGTTCACCACATGATTGATTACCTCGGCATTCGCGCTAGTCATCTGCCAACGTTAGAAGTTTCTCATCCAAATCTTTGATGTAAGGATGAACCAGATCCTCTGGAACAATTCGCTTGCGGAGCGCATCGCTAACGGCTCCTTTTTCTGCTATAAGCAATCGCCGTCGAATCTTATCTAGCCCGCTGCCATCTCCCTGTAATTGCCCTGCCCGATGTTGATTGTAGAGATCGCGCAGCACTCGCTCAGAGTGTGCTACTCGTGCTTGATATGATGCCCATAACTCCTCGTAAACTGCCTTCGGCAACACGCCAGATTTCAGCAAACTATCTAGCTCATCTTGAGCCGCTTTGGAAGCAATCAACTGAATCTGTAACTGCCCAGCTTCCTGCATTACATCAGAAACACGGCTAATTTTTAGTCGTTTTACCATCCACGGTAAACTTAATCCCTGTCCGACCAAGGAGAATAAAACTGCACCGAACACCAGGGCAATGATGTTATCCCGTCCTGGTAGAGTCAAGGGAATCGTAACAGCTAAGGCCATTGATAGAGACCCTTTAATATTCCCTAAAACCAAAATGTGCTGCCAGCGTAGGGGAATGGGGCGATCGAACCAACGCAGCCCCGCTAATAACAAATAGACCGAGAGAATCCGTCCCAGTTGATAGGCCAGAATGACCAATAAAATGGATGGCAAAATTCTCCACAGCGTCAGCGGGTTAATTTCAATTCCAATCAGCAGGAAAATAAACGTATTGACACCAAAACCAGCGTATTCCCAGAAACTCAGCAAGGTAATCCGATCCGAGGCAGACGAACTGCGAGGCAGCCCAAGGTTGCCAAAAACAAGTCCGGTGATGACCACCGCCACTGCGCCCGATACGCCTAAAAATTGTCCGATTTGGAAGGTTCCCAATGCGAGAGCGACGGTTAGCAAAAGGCTACTCAACGGATCGTTTAAGCGAACAAATATCGGCACGCTCAAGTAACCTAAAACACCCCCGACCACTGCCCCACCTAAGGCAACCACGAGTAGTTCCTTCACCCCTTGTATAGCGGTCAGAGAGCCTGTCGCATAAATGACCAAAACCAAATTAAAGGAAATTAGAGCAGCCGCATCATTGAACAGAGTTTCTCCCTCAACAATGGTGGACAATCGAGAAGGCACACGGATCTCTTTAAAAACCGCGATCATCGAGACTGTATCAGTGTTTGCCAGAATGACTCCGATCAGCAACGCTGGAATCCAGTCTAGCCCCAGCCCAAATTTAACCAGAACAGCGATAATTGCTGAGGAAAAGATAGAGCCTGGACCCGCCAGCAGAGCGATCGGCTTAAAGGTGCTGCGGAGACGGCTGATATCGGTATTGATAGCTGCTTCAAAAATCAGAATTGGTAGGAAAAGATTTAATACTAAAGAGGGGTCTAAACCAATTCGACGCGACAAGACCTCCGTAATGGGCAAGCCTGCTAACACTAAGCCCGTCACATAGGGAATTCGCAACCGTTGGGTTACGAGTGCCACAACAGTTGCAATCAGCAGCAGAATGATCAAGATGATGACCAATTCAGGAATGACTCCTGCCGTTTGGCTATTTGTAGCAGGATTGCTGTCCAAGGGAGGTGGTTGCGCTACAATCGACTCCATCACCGATACTCCTGTCATAAACTCGTTTTCCTCAAAGAAATTGACAGATTAACTACGGTTTTAGTCTACAGGAAACGGTTCACTCTGTTGTACAATTAACTGCAATTTATGTGGTGTATTTGGATGAATGCCGATGAAGCTGAAACAGGATTTCTGGGTGGCTGGGCGATCGGATCGTTTTTAGAGTGCAATTTTTTTGGCAGATCTGGATGATTTCCCAACCCTGACAGGATGCTAATTCCTCTTAATTGTGCTGGTTTTTAATATTTTTTTAACTGTCTCTTCTGAAGCATTGCCGACCCGATCGCTGGGGAGCATCTCAATGAAAGCAGCCAAGCTAGAAATAGGAGTTAGGAGTTAGGAGCCAGGAGCCAGGAGTCAGGAAGAAGGAAGGAAGGAGGAAGAAGAAGTGTTTTTACAAATATGAGATGCTCCCGATCGCTGTTGCCGCTAAGGCGGGTAATGGAAGTTGTCGATCCATATGTCAGGAGTGGGAGAGCGATCGCCCACAGTCATCGACCCTCCAATTTTTGAGTTGATTTTGGACGTTCTGATTCGCGGGACTAAATTCCTCGAAGGTAATCGTCCTTTCTTACCTTGAATTTAGGTAGCATCATACACACGCCACGTCAGAATCTCCCAACGTTTAAGGACAGGTTCAGCAATCACGATCTCATTTTCTCTTGCCTCCATGACGATCAAATAATCTCCCTGGTTAAATCTGCCGTTGTAAATTCTTGCTTGTTCTTCTGGCACCAACCATCCTTGAAGTGCGCCATATAGACCGCCAGCAGTTGCAGCAATCCCACTTCCAACGAAAGTTGCTAAAAGGCTTTCCACCGCTAATGCCTGACCAATACCGGGAATTAGCAGGCTGCTGAGTCCAACAATTAACGCTAGTGAACCTAGTCCTATGCTGCCTAAGATCGCGCCTACTTGTGCACCTGCTGCTCTTGTGATTAAAATTTTCTGCACACCCAGAGAGTCCAGATCACCATTGTCAGAAGGTTTAGCAATCACTGAAATCTTGTGCATGGGGAAGCCCCTGCTTTTTAGCTCAACTAGCGCCTGCTCTGCGTTTCGATGATCAGTAAATAGGCCGCTAGCACGTTTGAGATTTTGGGAATTCATGATAAATATTCAATATTCAACGCTACAAAATTGGTAAATAGTGTGTAAAGCCGCTGTGAAGGGCCGCCTCACAAAAACCACTTAGTTCAGAGGTGCAAAACGCTTTAGCAAAGCTGACAAAGCAATCATGGGCAGTCCGAATCCGATACAAATTAAGCCTTGGATTGTGCTCAAAGCTTCAGTGTCGAATAACTGATTCATAATGCCCCATTGGCTAAACAGGAATTGGAGAATGAAAATAGCCGCAATGCCGATCGCCACAGGATAGCCAACTGATTCATCTTTACCGCGTAGTTTGGCTACGATCGCCGGAACGAAGCGACTGATGCTTAATAGGTAAAAAGCTTCGGCCGCAACCAATGCTTGAATTGCCATCGTCCGGGCTAGAGCTTCATTGCCTGTGGTTTGGACGATCCATTCAAACATCCCAAAGATCACAATCCAGTTAAATACCGAAACTGTCAGAATCCGAGCGGTCAGCCTGCGAGACAGAAGCGGTTCATTTGCCGGTCGAGGTGGATGTTGCATGACATCGGGAGAGGGCGGCTCAAATGCCAACGGTAAGCTCAACGCAACTGAACTGACCATATTCAGCCAGAGAATTTGTACTGGCAAAATGGGTAGTGGGGTTGCCAAAAGTACGGCAATCAAGATGGTCATGGACTCTCCACCATTCACGGGCAGGATGAAGGCGATCGCTCGCAGCAGATTCTTATAAACCGTGCGCCCTTCCTTAACTGCTTTCTCGATCGAAGCAAAGTTGTCATCCGTCAGAATCATATCTGCGGCTTCTTTTGTGACTTCAGTGCCCGTGATGCCCATCGCTACCCCAATATCAGCTTGCTTCAAGGCGGGAGCATCGTTAACTCCATCTCCAGTCATCGCCACAATCTCGCCCTTAGACTGAAGTGCTTCGACAATGCGGAGCTTTTGTTCTGGCGCTACACGAGCAAACACGCAGCTTTGTTCAACAGCATTGGCTAATTCCTGCTGATTCATGTCAGCGAGTTCTGGACCGGTAAAAACGCGAGCCTCTTGGGTTTGATTTAGTCCCATTTGGTGGGCGATCGCTGCTGCTGTTTTGGCATGATCGCCGGTAATCATCTTGACCTGAATTCCCGCAGACCGACAGGCTTGAATCGCTTGAATCGCTTCGGGGCGAGGCGGGTCGATCATGCCTTGCAGACCCACAAAAGTTAACCCTTGCTCAATATCAGAATGCTCAATTGAAGATTGAGAAGCGGGTACAACTTTCTTGGCAAGTGCCAGAACTCGTAACCCTTTTTTCGCCATTCTGTCCACGGTTTGCTCGATCGGCGCCCTGTTGAGGGATCTCGCCTCTCCCTCTTCATCGAGCATCTGGCGACACCGCTGGAGAATTGCCTCAATTGAACCCTTGACATAAATCAATCGTTCTGGACGATCGTCATGTAAGGTTGCCATGTATTGAAACTGAGATTCAAACGGCAGTGTATCGAGCCGGGAAAGCGATTCCTCCAGTTTCTCAGTAATTAACCCCGCTTTTTGGGCTACCGCAACCAGCGCCCCTTCCGTTGGGCTACCGACTACAGTCCAGTTTCCATCTTGCACTTCTAGATGCGAATCGTTGCACAACAGTCCTGCTTGCAGGCATTCATATAAGGCAGGTGCGTTGGTTAAGTCAACGGAATGTCCATTTACAGAAATTTCCCCGTCTGGTACGTATCCTCCACCGCTAACCCGATATCGCTTTCCACCAGCATCAATCTCCTGAACTGTCATTTGGTTCTCAGTCAAGGTTCCGGTTTTGTCGGAACAAATCACGGTGGTGCTGCCGAGTGTCTCAATGGCCGGAAGTTTGCGAATAATGGCGTGCTGCTTTGCCATTTGGGAAACCCCGATCGCCAGTGTCACCGTTAAAATCGCGGGTAAGCCTTCAGGAATTGCGCTGACGGCAAGCGCCACAGATGCCTTGAACACCTCAACCCAAGAAAATCTCTGGGCAATGCCTGCTGCAAAGGTGAAGGCAGCTAAGCCTAAAATTACATAGAGCAAGGTTGTGCTAAATTTGTCAATTTTGCGACTCAGTGGGGTTTCCAGTGTCGTGCTTTGCTGCATGAGTTGGGAGATGTGTCCGGTCTCGGTCATGTCACCAATGCTGACGACGAGTCCGCGTGCCTGTCCAAACGTTACCAGGCTTCCGGTATACGCCATGTTCGTGCGCTCGGCCAGTGCAGCGTCTGCCTCTAGCGCCTGGGATTGCTTCTCAACCGGGACAGACTCTCCCGTTAACCCTGACTCATCGACCTGTAAGTCACGGACTTCGATCAGCCGTAGATCCGCAGACACTTTATCCCCAGAAGACAGCAAGACGAGATCGCCAGGAACCAGTTCGCTGGATGAAACCACTTGCTTTTGACCGTTGCGGAGAATGGTTGCCTCCGTTGCAACAGATTTTGCTAAAGCGGCGATCGCATTCTCTGCCTTTGACTCTTGAACGAAACCAATGGTGGCATTCGTCAGAGCAACCCCAAAAATTACCCCTGAATCAATCCACTCTTTCAGAAATGCTGTCACTATCCCAGCAGCTAACAAAATGTAGATTAGCGGCTGATTCAATTGCTGAAAAAATCGCAACCAGGGACTTTGCTGCTTCGGAGGCGTTAGTTGATTGGGACCGAGGATCTCGCGCCGTTGGGCTGACACGTCGGAAGATAGACCTATTTCCAGGTCAGTCTCTAAAATCCGAGCCACTTTCTCGACACAGAGGTGATGCCAAGAGTGTTCTACTAATTTTTCTACATTCGTTGCAGTCATAACGTTTCTTGTCAAGCCAAGTGCTTCTCTGTTATTTCGTCTTGTTTCTAGCGTCATTGATGAAAGTGAGCCAAAAGTGATGGACTGATTTCTGTTACTCACATTTGGATCACATTTGCTCCTTATACATAGGCAGAGAACCGATTGAGATAGCTTATGGACTTGCCAACCTTAGTTCACTGGATTTGATTTATTGTTGCCTTTTAAGGTTGCAAAAAGCATTCCTTTTGATGGATGACCTATCGTACATTCACTTGTTAAGTTGAAAGGCTCAAAGACTTCATGCTGATGTTTATCGGCAAAATTGCGTTTCACAACAAACAAAACAAACAAAAGATATGCAATTATTAAAGCTATTTGTGCAAGGAATCAGCGTCAGCACTGTTGCAATTTTGGGTTTAGCTGCTTGCAACCCCCCCAATAATTCACAGACAACTGTCCCATCTACTTCTGCTCCCACAACTACCACTGAAAATACGACTGTTCCAACCGCTTCTGCGCCTGCAACCACGACCGCACAGACGGCTCCGAATCAAGACCTTGACGATATTGCCGATCGCGTAGAAGATGCCTTAGACTCCGATCGCACCCTCAAGCCCTTCGATTTGGACGCAGACGATCGGGATAATTCGATTGTGTTAACAGGGCGCGTTCAAACGGCAGAACAAAAAGCATTGGCAGAACAAATTGCTCGGCAAACTGCACCGAATATTTCGTTCAATAACCAAATCGTCATTCAGTAGTTCCTAACAGTGAAGTGGCAAGAGCATTTGGCGCTTCTTGCCACTTAAAAAATTGCGCGATCGCAGTGAGGAAACCTATGGATTTGCCAACCTTATTGGACTGGATGCGATCGAAATATTGAAACAATAAACTTATTCAACGATCTCGTAACGAACTAACTGGCGAACATTTTGACGTGATAACTGTAGTTCTTGGGCGATCGCTGCCTCTATCTGGCTTGCGTCAGTCATTGGCAATTCTAATTCCAATCGCTTCAAAATGGGTTCTGCTGTTTCTACCGCAACCTGGGTGGTTCCTTGTTTTCGGTTAATCACCGCATTAATCAGCAATATATTGACAGACACCGTTGCTTTAAGCTGGGTATCTGCCTGAAGTTTATTCTTTACGATCTGGGGTTGTTGTAATTCTTGAGCCATTAGGAAACTGGAACCAACCCAAAACGCGATCGCCACAAACGGCAATGGCAACCAAAACTCAGCGCCTGATGCTTTTAGCCAACGTCTAATCATCCGCTATTCTTTCCCATCCATTCTGACGCTAATACTATCTATGGGCACTTTAATACAACTTTATCTCTCCTAAAATCTAGCTTAAAGAAGATGCGCCAATCACCTCAAACTCTAATAATTCTGAAAACTGCAAGCTGCGAAGGAGGCGAGCCGAGATATGAGAGTTTTGCTGGTGGAGGACGACCCAAAGCAACTGATGCCACTTCAAACTGTGCTGTCTCAAGCAGGACATAGCGTGGATGGGGTTAAAGATGGAAAGACGGCACAGTGGCTTTTATCAGAAAAAGAATATGATTTGTTGATTTTGGACTGGATGTTGCCACATATTAGTGGGGTAAATCTCTGTCGTCAATATCGAGCTGCAGGGAAAACAGCGCCGATTTTGATGATCACGGCAAGAGATACCACGCCTGAAAAAGTGACCGGCTTAGACGCAGGTGCAGATGATTACCTGGTGAAACCGATCGATTTGGTTGAATTCATGGCACGAGTGCGGGCATTAAGACGGCGATCGCCCCTTTGGCAAGGAGATACGCTCAGCCTTGAGGATCTACACCTCCACCTCGATACTCTTACTGTTGAGCGACAAGGTGCAACCGTTTCCCTCTCCAGTCGAGAGTTTCAGTTGTTGGAGTATTTTATGCGTCATCCTCGACAGGTTTTGACTCGGAATCAGATTGAACAAGGCGTGTGGGAATGGGGGACTGAACCAGAGAGCAATGCGATCACTGTTCTAATTCGCAAACTCCGCCAACGCTTGCAGGCTGTAGGATCTGCAGACTGGATTGAGAGCATTTACGGTATGGGTTATCGCCTCAGTTCCCCTGAAAAGTAACGATCGTAAAGGCAAGCCGTGTTCAATCAAAGTCGTCGCAATCTGGCTCGTTGGTTCACCCTCTCAATGGGAAGCATTCTTGTGCTGTTTGCTGGGGTGATTTATCAGATTGAGGTAAAAGATAAACTAGAGGCGCTTGACCGACTGCTCTATGACAAGACTAGAGTCATGGCTGCCAGCGTGTATTATGAAGTTCACAAAAACGAGAGCCAGGTCGATCTGAGTCATGTCCCCTTGTTAGGCAGTGGGTCTCATCCCCTTGCAGAAGATCTGATTTATGTACGCTGGTATAACCCACAAAGGCGGCTCGTTCGTTTTTTTGGGGATTCTCCTCCTGAGCAGTTAAATACGCCCTTTGGTTATCTCACAGTTCGATCGACCGATCCACTTTTGGGAAAAGGAATCTGGCTGCGTCAGGTGACATTACCCGTTGAAGGTAGAACAGGGGTACTCGGTTATCTTCAGGTTGCAACTCCCCTGACAGAAACTCAAAACAGGCTCACTGAGCTTCAGATTGTGCTAACTCTCGCTGTCCCGCTGACACTGGGCTTAATTGCCCTCACAGGTTGGTTTCTCAGTGGGCTGGCCATGCAACCGATTCGGCAAGCCTATCAGCAGCTTCAGCGCTTTACAGCCGATGCCTCTCACGAGTTGCGATCGCCCCTCTCTGCAATTCTCACGAATGCCCAGCTTGGGTTGCTGATCGCGGCTGATGATTCACGTTACCATCCTCCCTTAGAAAACATTGTAGATAGCGCAAAATCAATGGGAGCGCTGGTGAATAATTTACTGCTGTTGGCTCGTCATCAGGGGCACCTTGCGCCGGAATCGCTCAAGTTAATCAATCTCAACGAGTTGCTGAGCAATTTAGCAATCCAGTTTCTGGCACTTGCAGAAGCCCAAAATATCAAACTAACCTGCGAATCACCGGAACAACCGATTGAATTATTGGCTGATCCAGATTTGCTACGGCAAGTAGTCGAAAACTTGCTTT
Organism: Microcoleus sp. LAD1_D3; assembly: GCF_036702135.1. Classification (NCBI taxonomy): domain Bacteria; kingdom Bacillati; phylum Cyanobacteriota; class Cyanophyceae; order Oscillatoriales; family Microcoleaceae; genus Microcoleus; species Microcoleus sp. LAD1_D3. The sequence goes on from NZ_JAUBSB010000036.1 coordinate 58,355, forward strand.
ACAACGCCTGTAAATATACTCCCGTTGGCGGAACTGTAAAGATACGCCTAGTTCTTCATTCCAATTTGGCAGTCATTCAGATAATCGATACGGGAATCGGTATTCCAGAAGCGGACTTACCCTATATTTTCGATCGCTTCTATCGAGTAGACACCGATCGCTCGCAGGAGAGTGGAGGCTTTGGGCTGGGGTTGGCGATCGTCGAACAAATTGTCAAGGCACACAGCGGAAAAATACAGGTGACGAGTGAAGTGGGTCAAGGCTCAACGTTCCAGGTTGAACTGCCGCTCAAACCTTATCACTAAGCCGCCTCAAACGAGAGAGAATGTTCACTCTGCTTTCTGCTTTAGACGTAACTGCAATGTATGTGGTGTATTTGGATGAATGCCGATGAAGTTGAAACATGATTTCTGGGTTGGTTGGGCGCTAGGGGCGATCGTCCTGAGTTCTTGTTCCGACCAAACTACCTCACCAAGACAACAACCTGATATAAAACGTGAAATTTCACTGAAAGCAGTCCCGTTAGATAAAACAAAAGTTGTGATGGGACAAACCGTATATGTCCCTATTTACTCACATATTTATCACTACAATAGCCAGGATCAAGTCATGAATTTGTCAGCCACCCTCAGTATCCGCAATACGGATCTGACAAATTCGATTATTATTACTTCGGTGCGTTACTACGATAGTGATGGGAAATTGATTAGGCAGGACATTAAGAGTCCAGTAGAACTCAAGCCACTTGCTTCCACAGACTTTTTCATTGCAGCAGATGATACAAGTGGAGGCTCAGGTGCAAACTTTATTGTGGAGTGGGTTGCAGAAAAAACGGTTTATGAGCCTGTCATTGAAGCTGTCATGATTAGTACCTCATCTTCTCAGGGCATTTCATTTATCAGTCCCGCTAAAGTTCTCAAGCAACACAATATGCAGAAGTAATTTTAGAGGATTAAATTATTGCTTTACAAAGTAGTTTGAGACTACCATAAGGGGAGCATCTCATATTTGTAAAAACAATTCTTCTGGCTTCTTCCTTCTTCCTTCTGACTTTTTTCCTACTGGCTCCTGACTCCTAACTTCAATTTCTAGCTTGGCTGCAAAAGTGAGATGCTCCCATTTTTAATTTTTAACTTTGTACATCACTATTTATTGCAAAATAAAACGATAGCATTACTGTGCATGACTACCCAACTTTTTTCTGTTAAGATTAGAGAGCTTGAGGGTGAATACTAAAAATATAAATGAGGACTTAGGGTATGCAAAAGCGACAATTGGGAACATCACAAATTCAGATTACCCCGATAATTATGGGGACTTGGCAAGCTGGGAAGCGGATGTGGGTGGGAATTGAGGATGCTGAAACTGTCAAAGCAATGCGCGCGGCTTTTGAGGCAGGTATTACAACCTTTGATACGGCTGAGGTTTACGGAGAAGGGCATTCGGAACAAATTATCGGTCAAGCACTTTCAGATGTGCGATCGCAAGTAGTTTATGCTAGCAAAGTTTTCGCCAACCACCTGAAACCCGATTTGTTAATCGAAGCCTGCGATCGATCGCTAAAAAACCTCAACACCGATTATATCGACCTTTACCAAATCCACTGGCCCGCTGGCACTTGGAATTCCGAGTTAGTGCCCATTGCAGAAACAATGGACGCCCTGAACAAGTTAAAAGAACAGGGAAAAATTCGGGCGATCGGCGTTTCCAACTTCTCGCGTGCCCAAATAGAAGAAGCCGCCCAATACGGACGCATCGACAGCTTGCAACCGCCATATTCTCTCTTTTGGCGCTGGGTAGAAAAAGATGCTATGTCCTATTGTGTGGACAATCATATCTCAATCATTGCCTATTCATCTCTAGCTCAAGGAATATTGACAGGTAAATTTGGGCCAGAACACAAGTTTGAAGAAGGCGACCACCGCGCCAAAAATAAGCTGTTCATCAAAGAAAATTACGACCGAGTGCAAACAGCATTAAATCAACTCAGGCCAATTGCCGATCGACATCAAACAAGCTTGGGTAACTTAGCTTTAGCCTGGTTGATTTCCCAGCCCCAAACAAATGCAATTGTCGGCGCGCGCGACGGGGAACAAGCAGCCGAAAATGCTAAAGCTGCTGAGGTAAAGTTGAGTGAAGAGGAATTAAAAGAAATTGACGCGATCGGGCGCACCGTCACCGATCATTTAGACGATAACCCCGTTATGTGGAACTTCTAAAACAGAACTGACGCAACTGGCATATATAGTAGGGTACCCCGGAACTCACCGAAGATCACCATTCTCGCTTAACGGGCTAGAAGCCCGTTCCACAAAGAGTGAATTTCTTGTGGAATGGGCTTCTAGCCCGTTCCTAAAAAGCTAATGAGGTATAATATCTACTGCGCTGTGGAAATATTCAAAAAGTTAAAATCTAAAATCTAAAATCCGAAATCTAAAATCGAATGAGTTACTGCCTAAATCCCAACTGTTCCAAGCCGCAAAATCCCCCCGCAGTCAAATTATGCAAAAATTGCCGTTCAAAACTGCTGCTGCGCGATCGCTACCGGGCTATAAAGGCGATCGGACAAGGCGGTTTTGGTAGAACATTCCTCGCCGTTGACGAAGATAAACCCTCAAAACCTCGCTGCGTCATCAAACAATTTTTACCCCCAGAAACCCAACTCATCCCCTCCGCAAGCAATCGCAACAGCAAAAAAGCAGCCGAACTTTTTGAACAAGAAGCAATGCGATTAGACGAATTGGGCAAACACCCCCAAATTCCCGAACTATTAGCCTACTCCATCCAAGACAGCAGACAATATGTAGTCCAAGAATTTATCGACGGCCAAAATTTAGCACAACTTGTAGAAACAGAAGGCAGATTTACCGAAAATCAAATTCAAGACTTACTCAATAGCTTATTACCCGTCCTTCACTTCATCCATTCCCACAACGTCATTCACCGAGACATCAAACCCGGAAACATCATCCGCCGCGCCGACAAACAATTAGTTTTAGTAGACTTTGGCGCAGCAAAAATTGCCACAGGTACAGCTTTACTCAAAACAGGAACCAGCATCGGCAGCCCCGAATACATCGCCCCCGAACAAGCTAGAGGCAAAGCATTTTTTACCAGCGATTTGTACAGTTTAGGCGTAACCTGCCTGTATTTGCTAACTCAAGTTTCCCCTTTTGACCTCTTCGATCCCGGTGAGGATGCCTGGATCTGGCGACAGTATTTGGCCAACAACCCGGTGAGTGAAGAACTCGGTAAAATTTTAGACACAATGATTGCAAATGCTACCAACCGCCGCTATCAAACGGCTGTTGAAGTATTAAAAGAAATTAATCCCCAAGTTGCGATCGATCTAGCAATTCCTCAAACAAATTCCAAGTTAATTAAACCCGGAAAAACTCCCGCCCAGCCCCAACAGCAAACCTATAACTGGCAATGTCTTCACACCCTCACAGGTCACAAAAACTTAATTTACTCTGTGGCTTTCAGCCCCAACGGAGAAGTTGTAGCCAGCGGCAGCGATGACAAAACAATCAAGCTGTGGGGAGTTGAAGACGGGCAAGAAATTGTCACCCTCACAGGACACGCTAACTCCGTTTATACAGTAGCTTTCAGCCCGGACGGAAAGATGCTAGCCAGCAGCAGCCACGACAAAACTGTCAAACTTTGGCGCATGAAAGATGGACAAGAAATCCGCACCCTGATCTGTCACAGTAACTCAGTTTACAGCGCAGCTTTCAGTCCCGATGGCGAAATTATTGCTAGCAGCAGTTGGGACAAAACAATCAAGATTTGGCGCGTCAAAGACGGGCAAGAAATTCGCACCCTTGCGGGTCACACCAATTTAGTTTATTTTGTTGCTTTTAGCCCGGATGGCGAAACTCTTGCTAGTTGCAGTTGGGACAGAACAATCAAGATTTGGCGCGTCACAGATGGGAAGCTACTTCGCACACTTACAGGTCATACAGACTCCGTTCGCTGCATAGCTTTCAGTCCCACTGGAGAGTTTTTGGCTAGCGGCAGCCATGACAATACTATTAAAATTTGGTGGGTTAAAGATTGGCAAGAAGTTTTAACTATCACAGGACATTCTTGGTATGTTGATTCTATTGCTTTTAGTCCCGATGGCGAGATTCTGGCTAGCAGCAGCAATCAAACTCTCAAGATTTGGCGAGTGAAAGACGGTCAAGAAGTCTGTAATATTGCAGGTCATAGTAACTCGGTTTATTCTGTTAATTTTAGCCCGGAAGGAGAGTTTTTTGCTAGCGGCAGCAGTGACAAAACTATTAAGATTTGGCAGAATATGACCTTTGTTTAATTAGCCACGATCAAAGTTGTTTGTAATCGTTGGGCGGGGGCAGGTTTATGATAATTGTGGGTTTTAGGCGATTATTGTTGGTGAACCTGCCCCTACAGGAATTATGGTCAATTCACCGAACACGATATGATTCAACCGTTTTCCCTTTCAATTTTTTGCCGCAACTCCCGAATGACTGTACTTGTAGGGCGATCGCGCGACATTTGCCAGCATTCCTCCACAATTTCTGATAGATTAAAATTGGGGAAATAACGGCTAACTGAACTTTCTACATATCGATCGTTTTGCAAGTCGTAAATTATGAGCTTATTTTTCTTAAATAGCCACACTTCCGGCACTTGATAAGGCAAGTAATCATCTAAATCCGTGTAGCTAGTTACGTCTACTTCGATTACTAGATCGGGCGGCGGTTCAACACCCCAAGCAATCCGATCTTTACCAATAATTGTCGAGCAATTATCGGTATAAAAACAAGTAATCTAGCAAAACCTTGACGATATCAGCAATTATATTTGCTTGTTTTCCGTGAACGGGTAAAGGGGACATTAACAAAATCTCTCCTGGTCGATATTTGATGCGGGGAATCTGGCGATATCCCAATTGTTGCACTAGTGCTTGGTAAGCCTGCCAAATTTCCGGCAATTTTACAAGTGTTCCGGGAGGCAAATGTATTTGTTCTGGGGTGATGATTGCGAACATGAAATTTATACCTCCTTATTAATTATATGTGTTAATGTTTTTTGCCAGTTGCAAATAGGTACTTAACTTTTGGAATCTTCAACAAATTTAAGATTCAAAAAATCTATTTTCTCGCCTTTGCTACCTAAAGGTATATTCCACCGCTTCTCCATGAACTCCAGTAGTTTTATACCTCTCTCTAATATTGCTTGAGCTGTCCAATCTTGGTATTGAGTAATTTCATTTTCCGAGTAGGATCCATATCTATATCCAATAGTGCTATCATCTTTTGATATCTTGTCTATAAAGCAGTTATTACTGAAACTAGCGTTTTTGGGTCTTGATAATGGCAACAAATTACCTAGAGAATGCCTCAAAATGGTTCTTTCGGGAGCAGAGTAAGAGTTGAATTTTAAAGTCCAACACTCTTTTCTCGGATTTTGAGGATAAATATGTTCTATTGTGTCGTAGTCATAGTTATTAAAGTCAATCCAATCTAACTTTTGTCTTTCGGTTTTCGATGTGGTTTGAAGAGACAAATCATACTCATACAGAAAATATTTAATTCCACGCCACTTGTAAAAACCATCTGAATTGAAGTGTAATCTGACATTGGGTAAAAATTCCTTATGAATTGTAATTTTATGACTAATTTCTTCTAATTCTTTTATTATTTTCTCAGGAGTTAGTTTACTTTTACTAAGTTTCACTGCTAGTTCAACCATATTTAGACTAGAAAGATCACAAAGATAAAAAAGATGATATGTACTTTGCGTCAACAACTCCAAAAAATTTATTCTCTCAATAGCTTTTAGGAGTTTAACCCTCTCCTCCTGCTTCTTCTGCTTTTGGAAAAAAACCATTACTAACGGTGTGGCTTTAAAGAAATCCTTTCTTCGAGATAACCGAATTAATTTATCGAGCCAAAGCTTTTCTTCCGTCGAAAAATCACTGTCCCCAGGATTCATAATTTTATACCATAGCTCTACACAGGATCGAAGACTGCTTACATAAGAATAAACTTCATTCAGGGAAAGTGTGTCTTTTTCTTCCTCATTTTGACTAGATGTATCAGTATCAGCTTTATTAGCCATGATACTCTTGACTGTAAACTTGCGTTCTAAAAGATAAGCACTATAATTTACTTTTGTCCGTTTTCTATAAACGCGATTGTTAATAGTATCTACCTCCAGTGTAAATTCCTCATCTTCCAGTCCATTAAGAGCCTCAAAGTATATCGTAAAATGATTTGACAAGAATAGATCATCATCAAGAGGTTGACTCTTATTTTTCCCCAGATAGTGATACATTGATTTCCATGTCTCATTAATACTCCTTCTTAATTTTTCTTTATCACAATCATCAACCTCAAATTTTGTGGACAGATATATTAACCTGTTTTTTAGTAGCTCCAAATAAGATAACAACTTACCTCTATTATTCATGGTTTCAAATGCCACAAAAACATCTATATCGGTTGAAATCGTATAGATATTAAATAGTAGGTTCTGAGTAAGTTTTCGATAAATATTTTCTTTGCTATCTAAAGGCAAAGTTTCCAGCATTTTTCTAAAAAAATCCTTGGCGAATTCCAAGTTATGTGTGTAGATTGTTTCTTGTGGAGTTTCACTCAAATCTGATGTTTCAAGAAATATTTTAGTTTTTAAAAATTCGTAGCTGGGATTATCTTTTTCATAGCCAAACATATATGACCTTGATATTCCTCCGTTTTTTGAATCAAAAACAAATTTCTTGCGAATTTCATCTAAAGTATTATAGTTAAGCCGCGTCTCTTCTTCAACAGACTCTATAATTGACTGAACCAAAATAATTGCAGTAGTTAACCTCTGTTGCCCATCAACAATGTAATACGGTAAGTAACTTTTGGATTCAATAATCCAATGATCATCTCTCCATGTGGTAATCGTTTCCTTAGAAACTTGCTCTAATGTTAAAACTCCTAGATAATGATTTTTATCTTTTTCAAGTTGAATTAGATCGCCCCAAAAATCTTTTAGTTGCTTCTCTGTCCAAGCGTACCCTCTCTGATAGTCTGGAATTCGGTAAAGTCGTTCAGTAAAGAGCTTAGAGAGTGAATAGAGTTGTTGTTCCATAAAAACTTTGAGAATCTTAATTGTGTACAAGTTGTTAATTAAGTATAGCACGCATCTCGATACATTGAGCCTGCAACTATGCCTTGCCCACTATAAAATTTTTGATTAGGTCTAGCTAGCGGACAAATCAGTATTTATCAGGCTCTTGGAGTGTGATCGCCCTTTTTAAATTTCTTCAACAACTCCGGCGTCACCAAACCTTGCGGAAAAAATATCGTCCCCAAAACAATCAGCAACCCAAAAATAATTAAACGTCCATCCCGCAGAAATTGCGCCAACCAAATCGGCAATCCCTGAATAGTTGCTATCCCCCTCAAAACCTCCGGCAAAGCAGTAAACACCATCCCACCCAAAACTGCTCCCAGAAAAGTTCTGCTACCACCAATCAACACAGAAGTCAAGTAAATAATACTAGCATCAAAAGTACCTTGACGGGCGTTCCAAGTATTCAAAAAATGGGCGCTAACTGCACCCACAACCCCAGCTAAAACAGCACCTAACGTGAAAGCCAAAACTTTATAAAAAGTTGGGTTAATGCCGATCGCATCTGCCGCCAACTCATCAGCCCGAATCGCCGCAAAAGCCCGCCCCACCCGAATCCGTTCCAGACGATAGACAATCGCCATACTGACCAACAGTAAAGGTAGTACAATCCACAAATACTCGATCGGCGTCGCAAACGGTTGCGGAATCCCAAAAATGCCCACAGCCCCACCAGTGATATCTAGATTCAGCGATAAAACCCGCAAAATTTCCACAAAAGCAATAGTTGCGATCGCCAAATAAATCCCACTCAACCGCAGCGCCGGAATTCCCACTAAAATCCCCAGCAACCCCGAAACAACCCCTGCAATTATCATCTCCACCAACAGCAATGGCAGTGGAAATAAACCCCCTGTCTGTTGAAACACCGTCGTAGATAAAATCGCCGCAATATACCCACCCAACGCATAAAAACCAGGGCTCGCCAGAGACAACTGACCAGTCATTAGAGGCAAATACAGCGACATTCCCAACATTGCACCCAGCAACATCGACACAATCAGAAACCCATAAGTAGTAAAAAATGTAGCCATTTGATTTTAGATATTTTAAATTAGAAGTTATTAAGGAAAATCGCGTTAGCTTGGTTTCCAATTTGGATTGATTAAGCTAGTCTGAATATGGTCTTCCCACCGACCATTTATCAACAAATAGTCTCTAGAGTAACCTTCTACCACAAATCCCAATCTTTTAAGTAGATTACCGCTACGCTGATTTTGAGGCATATAATTTGCTATAATGCGATGTAAATTTAACTCTCCAAAAACATATTGAATTGCCACTCTCACAGCTTCCGTCATATAACCTTTACCTTGTTGCGCTTCTGCCAGATTATATCCCAAAAAGCAAAAGTGACCGGCACCTCGTACAAAATTATCAAAGTTAACGTTACCGACAATATACTCAGGATTAGCCTTCTCAAAAATCCACAGCTTTAAAGATTTGTCTGACTTAAAGCCTTGGAAATCTTTCTGTACTTGTTTTTCCCAATAACTTTTCGTTAAAAAATCCTCCCCCCAATGTCGATGCCAGGGAGTAAAAAACCTTTGATTGTCTCTGTAAAATTTAATGATTTCGCAAATATCGTCTTGATTGGCTAATCGCAAAAAAAGGCGCTCGCTGACCATTAATGGAACTTCCGAATTCATCCAACTGCCTCTGAGGTATGAATAAGTTTTTTAGGTACGTATATAAAACTGTACAAGAGTTTATACGGGCTGGTTTAGGTATAGTCTTTGCTGGCAACCAGTTTTACCTTCTCAAAACCGCCCTGTTTTATTAGATGTCTTGCAAATAATACTACACCTTTTGAATCAAACGCCGTCCAAACAAACCCTGCGGCCTAACCAATAGCATAATAAACAATATCGCAAAAGCCACAGCATCCTTATAAGCCGAAAAATCTCCCGGCACAAAAGCCTCCACCAAACCAATTATAAAACCTCCCAAAACTGCCCCAGGAATACTCCCCAACCCACCCAGCACAATCACCGCCAAACCCTTCAAACCAAAAGCAATACCAAAATACGGCCCAGCAATACTCACACTAGAACCCACCAAACTCCCCGCCAAACCAGCCAGAAAACTGCTCACAAAAAACGTCAACACAATGTACCTATCAGTATCAATCCCCAACAGACTAGAAGTAGTAGCATCTTCAGCCACAGCCTGCATTGCTTTGCCAAACTTAGTAAAATTTATTAAGTAAGTTAAGACAGCCACAATCGCAACTGACACCAAAAAAATTACTATTTGAACAGTCCGAATCGGAATAGGTTTATCTACTGTTCCGAAATTAATTGCAGCCGGTAAATAGCCGTAAGTGTTAGCAGGAAAAGTGTAAATTTCGGCCCCTACAAGATATTGGATAATATTGGCTATCGCAACTGCCACACCCAAACTAGAAACTACCGTCAGCAGAGGATCAGAGAGTCGGCGGCGCAAAGGCAAAAAAGCAATTCGTTCAACAATTACTCCCACCAAACCAGCCAGCATACTGCCCAAAATTAGTGCCACAGCAAAAGGCAACTGCACGGGAATTCGAGCATTAGCCCACAACCCATTAAAACCGAAAGTACCTCCCATCAGCGCATAGGTGAAATAAGCACCCAACGTAAATACTGCACCGTGAGCAAAATTAATAATTCCGAGAATAGAAAAGACCAGTGTGTATCCCAGGGCAAAAATAGCATACACGCTGCCGATCGACAAACCATTCAAAAATTGTTGCAAAAACAGAGTTAAGTCCATCACCCGTTAAAAATTGAGCATCACACCAAAATCATTCAACAACAAATACCTCACTGGTTTTTCCTCTTCCCTCTTACTTCTTCGGTCTTCCCGACATCCGTTAACTCCGTTAAAATCGTCGAAGGACTCCGTTGCCAAACTTTCCTCTCCAATCATTTCAAAAACTCAAACTTACCATTATTGCCATCCGCCTCCATCTTAATCCGTGCCACATAAAACTCTTTCTGATTGATCTCCCCTTCAGGCGTAAAAGAAATTTCCCCCAAAGGCGTATCGTACTTTCCTCCCAACAACTGCTGATTCAAATTTGTACGCAATTCTGCCAACGGTTTTTCCCTAACCTTAGACTTAGCATTAATTGCCTTTAATGACTCAACAAAAACTTGGACGCCCGTAAAAGCTTGAGCGCTAAATTGAGGCGGTTCCTTCTTGAATTGAGCGCGGTAAGCATCGCGAAAAGCCTTGTTAACTTCATTTTCATATTCCGGGCTGTAGGCTTGGGCAATCAAAACTCCATCACAGAGCGCTTTACAAACAGGAAATACATTAGAAGTATTCAGACCGTTGCCCCCAATGATCGCGCCTTTGTAACCCAACTCCCGCAATTGCTTAATTAAATTGCCTCCATCGGCGGCCAACCCGGAAATAATTATCAAATCGGGGTTGACATTGATCGCGTTAGTAGCTTGAGATTGGAAATCTGTATCCGTAGTCAAGAATTTTTGGACTGTTGCCAATTCCAGTCCCATATCTTTAACCGTTGTCTGAAAAGTTTCAGTCTCAGATTTGCTAAAAGCATCATTCTGAGCAAAAAACACGGCTACTTTCTTAATATTGGGATTTTGCTTCAGTGCAGCTTTAACTGCATTAGGTGCTACCACTGCCACAGGCGCGGAGACTCTGGCCACATAATCGCCAATCTGGGGAATGCCTTTAGCGGTGTTGGAGGGTCCGAGTACAGGAACTTTTGCTCGATCGGCGATCGGATCGGCACTAAAAGCTTGCTGCGAGAGGGTTGGCCCCACAATACCTACCACCTTATCCTGATTGATCAGAGTATTGAAGGCATTGATCGTTCCTTGTTCATCTCCACCCGTATCTTGGAATACCAGTTTAATCGGCGTCCCATCCACACCGCCCTTATCGTTGAAATACTTCTGGGCAATTTTTGCCCCAGCCACCTGTTCTTGACCCAGTAAAGCCACATTGCTAGTTTGGGCTACCCCAATACCTATAGATATAGTGTTGGAATTACCCCCACCAGACGAACCCTCTGGCAAAGCACCGGGAGATGGCGAAGTCGCCGGAGATGCTGTAGTAGAGGTTTGGGGAGTGTTCGTCTGACTGCAAGCGATCAGCAGTGAAGCGCAGGTAACGAACAAGGCGCTAGGGCGAGCAGTAGGGTTTTTCATGAGCGGGCGATCGAACATCTATATATTGAACATCTACACGTAGAGATATTCTACCCATGCGCGGTAGATACTCCCCCCAAAAGTCCTATCTTGCAAAAAAAAAAGACCCCCTCCCGGAAAGAGGAGTCAGCCAGCGGAGGCAGGATTCGAGACAAACAGCCGAAACCCTTGGTGTGTATAGGTTCAAAAAAAAGTCAAAAATATTTTCGCAAAACGCTTGACAACTCTAGGGAGAGTTGATACATTAATAAAGCGCCAGAAGGGAAGCGGTTCACTGAACCACAACCGGAAGGCAAAAAACTGAACCTAGAAAAAAGAATAGTTTGAAAGCTTAAAGCACTATTAACCTCGTCAAAAAAATCAAGATAGAGAGATATAGCGAGAGCTGATACTCAATATCGCAAACAAAGAGAAAAATGTCAAGGGAAAAAAACCAGCGGTAAAAGGCTGAGTAGAAAGAACTTGATTTTAGCCAAAAGAACTCAACAACACGGAGAGTTTGATCCTGGCTCAGGATGAACGCTGGCGGTCTGCTTAACACATGCAAGTCGAACGGAGTAGAA
>NZ_JAUBSB010000037.1:0-65892 GCF_036702135.1 Microcoleus sp. LAD1_D3
TTTTTGAGCAATAACTTGCCTGCGGTTGAGAGGCAGCTACTTTTAGGTGCGATCGTTTTTTAGTCTAAACTCCAGTTTTAATCACCAACTGCCATTCTGACTCGGCATGAATCTCACCTTGCCAAGTATAAATCGAGCGAATTGGCGACAAACTCACACAAGCAGCCAGCTTGTTTTCAACTAGAGATTTAGCGAGATTCTCAGCCTCCGCCTCCGATGCAGCAGTTACCAGCACCACCCCAAAATTAATTGTCATAGTCATCAGTGAACACTCAACACTCAACACTCATCAGTCAACACTCAACACTCAACACTCAACACTCAACAATTAATTTCCGTAACTTCCCAAGAATTGACTCTGCCAGCCCCAGCTAAGGAAAAATAGCGCCTAGTAGATTCCGGCAAAGTAGCTCCCGCCAACAAAGCATTATCTAAATTAGCTCCTATTAACGTCGCCTCGCTCAAATCTGCTGCCATCAAATCAGCTTGACACAGCTTCGCCCAATTCAGATTTGCCCCTCTCAAACAACTTCCCTTCAACTTAGCCCCAGTTAAGTTTGCACCCGCCAACTTCACCCCACGCAACTGAGCCGCGCTGAAATTCGCCCCCGCCAAATTCGAGCCTTCCAAATTAGCTCCCATTAGTTTAGCTTCGCTCACGTTGACGCCGCTCAAATCTGCACCGCAGAGATTCACCCCTGTCAACTGCGCTCGCCGCAGACTGACTCCGGTTAATTGAGCTCCAAAAAGTTTTGCACTATTGAGCCTTGCACCGTAAAGGTTTGCCCACTTAAAATTAGCTCCCGTCAGATTTGCGCCCAGCAAGTTAACTAATTGCAAGTCGGCGCTACACAAATTGGCATTCCACAACACAGCAGCCCGCAGGTTGGCGCCAGTTAAAGTTGCGCCGCTTAACTTTACTTTGGGCAATTTTGCTTTTACCAAAAAAGCTCCACTCAAATTAGCTTTTGTCAAATCTGCACCTGAGAGTTGGGTTTCACCCATTTTGGCAAAAGTTAAATTTGCTCTGTGCATCTGTGCATCTTTGAGTGTTGCTTTGGTGAGAAACGCCCTGCTGAGGTTCGCCCCGGAAAGATTAGCTCGCGAAAGGTTGACTCCGATTAAAATTGCTCCGCTGAGGTCTTTCCCGCTGAGGTCGGCTCCAGTAAAGTCTCGTTGTCCTTTTTCGTAATTGTTGAGCAGTTCATTAACTTCCATAGGGCATCATAGGTGGTAAAAGTATAGTAATTTATTGACATGGGAGGCGTTAAGTCCCTCCCCTTTCACTTTTACTTTAAGCGGATTAACCCGCGCAAGGCTCGAACTACGCAGCTCTCTATCCCATTGCTGAACGCATTTGGGATTGCTTTTCTGAGGATGTTGTACGAAGCGTTGATATCAGAATTAATTAACTGACCAGTCGATGTTTTGTACAAACCTCGCTTGATACGCTTACCAGTAAACATCGGCTCTTTTTCTGTTTTCCCGTAGACAGGGATTGGATCTAGACCCACGAAGTTGGCCCGCGATGTGTAGGATTCTTCCTGGACAATTACATTGATTCCTGCCAACCGAGCTTTGTACTCCAACATTTCAATTAATCGAGAGTGAGGAATACTAACAAAGTTTTGGTTGGTTTGCTTCCCTAGATCAATTTCAGTTTTCCACTGTGCATTCTTGCCAATTACTAGCGTCCCAATTTTTTTGGTATTTAAAATCGCAACAATCAGGCGACTAGCATGATGCAAGTAATTATCAACTTTTTGATGGCGACAACGAGTTAAGCGCTGAATCCGGGGTGAAGTTTTGCGGTTCCCTTTTAACTGGGATTGTAATCGTGAAGAGCGTTTGTTGTAGAACTGGTTAATCAATTTCAATGGTCGCCCGTTGATCAACAAAGGGATAAATCCCGGTTGATTTGAAGTTAACGCCACTAAATTATCTAGTCCTAAATCAATACTAGCTACAGAATTAGCATTGCCAAGGGTGGACTCCGGTTCATCATAAATTACCTCAATTACATAGGAATCACATTTCGGAACCAGCCTAACTTGGCAAATCTGATCGGGAGCGACTTGGGTTTTGATTAAAAGTTCAGTCCCCGAAAGTTTAATGATTCCTTTCTTCAACTGTTTACTACTAATCGCTTGAATCGTGTAGACGAGAAGGTTTCGCCCTTTGGTTTTGTCTTTGTACTTTGGCAATTTCGGGCGACCCGTGAATTTTGAAGAATCAGCCTTGTAAGCTTTAACTGCTTCAAAAAACGATTTCCAATTCTTGTCTAACACCATCAAGATTTGCTGGCTTACTTTAGCAGGCAAAGCCTTGTAGGCTTCATGAGACTTCATCAATCGGTTCATTTCGTTATAACTGACATAACCCCATCCATAAATAAAGCTCTGACGAATAACGTAATTGGCAGCATTGTAGAGGTTTTTGGACTTGAAAGCTAGTTCGTCAATTTGGGCGAAACGGTGTTCCGTTGATTTAATGATGTGCCTCTCTGTTAGTTGCATTTGAGACTTGCGTTTTTTGGGCTATGCGTATTCCTTGTTCAACACTCACAACAATATAATACCATTATTGTTTATAATTGCTTATAAACTCAATGAAGTTTTACAATACCTTCTATGATTGTGGGGTTTCGATCCAGAAATCTTTACTGTTAAGGTTGTTTCATAAAGGAAACTGTTTCAGAAAGGAAACTGTTTTAGCGTTTGCCTCAAACGGTATAAATTTCATTAACCTTACTTTCTGTTTAAAGGCAATCTCTTAATAAAGATTTTATATCTTCCACGCGGTAGCGATCGCACTTTCGGTATTTTTGAATTAAAAGTTAATGTTTTGTGACATAGATAGTCATTGCTTAACGATCGACCGTTATTCGCAACTTCAGGCGCAGCGTGCCCTTAAATCCTGCGGGAGGTTGCCAGGAACTCAAGGCACTCTTGAGACTCTCTACGGCGTCTGTTGCTGGCATCGTCGAGGTTTGAGGGTCGATCGCCACTTGCGCCACGCGGCCATCTTGTACCGATAACTCCCACACCGTTTCACCGCTAACCCCTGTGGGCAGAGTAACAGATTGCAAGTATTGAGTCAAAGCGGCGATCGCCCCGGCATCCAACCCTTCGGCGCTAACTACTTGGAGGCGAGAAACCTTTGGCTGCGAGGGTTGCAACTCACCGTAACCTCGCTGCCGCGGCATAGCAGGAGCTGGACTTACCGGTGCCGAGTTGCGATTCGAGGTAACGCTGCGAGAGCCGCCTCTAGTTGGCTCTGCCCCTTCCGACTCGAAAATACCTTCATAGCTGACACCCTGCGGCAATTCCACAGGCACTTGCACCCTACGACGAGATCCATCAGGTTCGACTCGCACTTCTTCGCTCACAGCCACAAAAGCCGTGTATTCCGACAGCAACCGATAAGTTAGAGCAGTATTAGTCACAGCTTCCACCAGAGATTTAGTCTCACCACCAAACATTTGATTCATTAAATCTTTAATGCGCGATCGCCCCCAAAGCTGAGCTACCGCCGGATTGCCAAAATCCGTAGCGCCTGCTGCGACTGAAGTTGACTCCCGCTGCCGCGCGCCGACGGATTGAGCAAAATTAACAGGTAAAACTTGCTCGTAAGCTTTGCCGCCCGCAAGAGTGCCCCGAATGCGAAGTTGGCCGTTAGCTCCATCGGTCTTTTTGCCAAACAAAACTAGCGGCTGACTGGTAAATAAGTCTGGGGGTGCGATCGGATAAATCTCCGGTTTTTCCCCCATTCCTTCCCAACTAATTTGAATATTAGTCAATACCGGACTATTAATTTGACGAAAAAACTTTTCGGCCGCTTCTGCTGACGGTTCATCTTGACGAATTACTTGAGACGTGCCTCTTCCCAATTCCGCCAAACGGTTGAGCAAAAACCGATTCACCGAACCCCCGACACCAAAACTATAAAGTCGATTTCCCGGTTTCAAACTCCCCTGAACCCGCGCTAGCACTTCATTTTCATTACCAATGTAACCGTCAGTAATTAGTACAATACTCCGCAGCCTTCCCGTTGCCGGCGCCGGAAAATTCATCACTGTTTGAATGCCGTTAAGCAATTCACTGCCACCGTTAGCCTGCAACTTGTCGATATAATTAATTGCCCTTTGTCGGTTGGCCGCCGTATTCGGTAAAGGAGTTGTTGAAAGCGCTGTCGCAGTGTTTGCAAAATCAATAATAGTAAAAGTATCGTTGGGATTCAGCCCTTGAATGAAGCGTCGCATCAACTCCTTAGATTTTGCTAGCGGTTCGCCCTGTTGAGAACCGGAAGTATCCATCAAAAACACGACATCTTTCGGTACAATTTCATTAGTTTTGTAATTTAAAGCCGGAATCATATAAGTAGCAAAATGACCGCCCCGCTGGTCCGATTGAGTCAAAATAGTGGCCCGAGTATTTTCGCCCGCCACTCGATAGCGCAAAATTAAATCTTTATTGGGAATTGTGTCTGAATTGGCTAATTGGACTCGCACAATATTGCCGCTGCGGTCAGTTGTAATTTGATGGGAAGTAGAGCGGACATCGCCGATCACAATTCCGGCATCTATTTCTACCGAAACAGCAATATTGTGACCCGATCGCGTTCCTGGAGGCAAAACAGGCGGGTTAATGCGATCGGCATCGGTCGTATTTCCCGAAATATAGCGCGGCCCAACCACCATTGGAAACACAAATTCGTAATCGCCGCCGGCAAACTTGAGACTTTCCGTGTAGCGAATAGTAACTTCAATTTTTTCTCCCGGTTTGATATTAGCGAGAGACTGAGTAAAAATATTATCGCGTTCTTGTTCCAACAAACCCGCAGTCCGGCCTTGCTGTCTGGCTTTTTGGTAAATTTCCAAAGCTTCCTCGCGGAGTTTGATATCAGCTTTAATAGTTCGTGAGCCTATTTTAATTTCCATATCATCCACCGCCGCTTCGTCGGGCAAAGGAAATACATAAACAGCTTCTAAAGATTCGGGAAAAGGATTTTCAAACTTCTGAACAACTTCAACGCGGGAGATATTGCCAGCTATTTTGGCTTTAACTTCAGTCTGCTTGAGCGGAAAGACTTGTTCTCTGGCCGTATTTTGACCCTTGACGAACAAACCGCCGACAGGACAGCGAGTTTCGGGCGATCGTCCGCCATTGCAATTAACATCGTTACTAGCGAGAATTTTGGGCGACACAGACGAATAATTCTCCCCAAGAGCATTGGCCCGCGCCCCATTGGGAGCGAGCCACACGCCACACTCGATCGCCGCGAGCAATGCGATACCAGCAGAAAGCAACCGTTGAGGGGATAGAACGCAGACAAACTTCATAGCTGTTGTTTTTAGCAGACTTGAGGTGCTTTGTTTATCATGACTTTACCCTTTGCAAAACGTTCCTGAGTTAGCTTTCTGGGAAAAATGAAGAAACGGCTGCAAAAACGAGCAGGTTTGGTCGATCCTCTTCGAGGGCTTCACCAACGGGCGATCGACCCCAACCTGCAAGATTGTATAATTAAGTTAGACGACAGTTAAATAGCTCTAACCGAAACCCCTCAAATTCTAATAAATTGTAATTACCATGAATTTTATCAACCCCAAAACCGACTTTGCCTTTAAAAAAATCTTCGGCTCGGATGACAGTAAAGACATTTTGATTAGTTTTTTAAATGCTCTCCTCTACGAAGCACAGCCAGTTATCGAAGATTTAGAAATTATCGACCCCTATTTAGCTCCAAACATTAAAGGCATCAAAGATACTTACTTGGATGTTAAAGCCAAGATTACTGGTAACAAAACTGTGATTATTGAAATGCAGGTTTTGAATGTAGAATACTTTCAGCAGCGGGTTTTGTATAATGCAACTAAAACTTATTCAATGCAGCTAAGCACAGGAAGTGGCTACAGCAATTTAAACCCTGTGATTGCTCTGACCATTACAGATTTTAAAATGTTTGAGAACATGGACACAGTGATTTCGCACTTCATCTTCAAAGAAAAAAAATTTTTAGTAGATTATCTAGCGGATCAATTTGAGCTGGTGTTTGTGGAGTTACCAAAATTCAACAAGGAACTAGATGAATTAGAAACCTTGACAGATAAGTGGATATACTTCATGAAAACAGCTCAAGCTTTACAGTCTGTTCCAGAAGAATTGGAAAATGTACAGGAACTGAAACAGGCTTTTAAAATTGCCAATAGAGCGAATCTAAATGCTCAGGAACTAGATGAGTTAGATAAGCTAGAAATCTTCATTCAAGACCAGCGTGGCTCCATTAGTCTAGCTACCAAAATAGCCCTTGCAGAAGGTATCGAACAAGGTATCGAGCAAGGTATCAAACAAGGGAATTTACGATTAATTACTCGCCAGTTGGAACGTAGTGTAGGCGCACTGTCGCCGGATATCCAAGCCTGTATAAGTCAGTTATCCGTTGAGGAATTAGAGAGTTTAGGAGAGGCTGTATTAGACTTTACCACTTTGTCAGATTTGACAACTTGGTTGGAAGCACATAACAATTGTCAATAATTTGGTCAAATGGGTGTAGGGGCAATCCCCGTGGTTGCCCTTATGGATTACCTATGTCACATTTGAGTCTGACCTGACATTGAAACATCTAAAGTCGAAAATCCTATGAGCAAATTTGTGTTTGTGACCGGCGGCGTGGTTTCCAGCATCGGCAAGGGAATAGTCGGTGCTTCTTTGGGCCGCCTATTGAAGTCGCGGGACTATTCAGTGTCGATTTTGAAGCTAGATCCCTATATTAACGTTGACCCCGGCACTCTGAGCCCGTTTCAGCACGGAGAAGTCTTCGTCACGCAAGACGGTGCCGAAACTGACCTGGATTTGGGGCACTACGAGCGTTTTACGGATACATCCATGTCTCGCCTCAATAGCGTCACCACGGGTTCCATTTATCAAGCGGTGATCAACAAAGAACGCCGGGGTGAGTATCAGGGGAGCACGGTGCAGGTGATTCCGCACATCACTAACGAGATTAAAGAGCGAATTCACCGGGTAGCACAAAATACTAATCCCGATGTCGTGATTACGGAAATCGGCGGAACGGTGGGAGATATTGAATCTTTGCCGTTTTTGGAGGCAATTCGCCAGTTTCGCAAGGATGTCGGCCGGCAAAATGTTGTGTATATGCACGTCACGCTGATACCTTGGATTCCTTCGGCTGGAGAGATGAAAACTAAACCCACTCAGCATTCGGTGAAGGAATTGCGGTCGATCGGCATTCAACCAGATATTTTAGTCTGTCGGTGCGATCGCCCGCTGTCTTTGGGCATGAAACAGAAATTGTCGGAATTCTGCAACGTACCCGAAGAATGTGTCATCACCGCTCAAGATGCTAAAAGTATCTACGAAGTACCCCTGATGATGGAACAGGAAGGTTTAGCGCAACAAACGCTCAATTTGCTGCAACTCGAACATCGCCAGCCAGATTTGCATCAGTGGCAAACTTTAGTCAACAGGCTTTACAGTCCCAATCACAAAATTGATATTGCTTTAGTTGGCAAATACGTGCGGTTGAACGATGCTTATCTCTCAGTGGTCGAAGCTTTGCGGCACGCGGCAATCTCGATCGGCTGCGACCTAAATTTACACTGGATTAACTCAGAAGATTTAGAATCGGGAAACCTCGATAATTATCTCAAAGATATCAACGGCATTCTTGTACCGGGAGGTTTTGGGGTTCGGGGAGTTGACGGCAAAATAGCGGCGATCGAATATGCTAAACACAACAAAATTCCATTTTTGGGATTGTGTTTGGGGATGCAGTGTGCTGTGATTGAATGGGCACGCAACACCGCCCAACTAAAGGATGCCAACAGCGCTGAATTTGACCCGGATACATCAAATCCGGTAATTAATTTATTGCCAGAACAGCAAGATGTAGTCGATTTGGGCGGTACAATGCGACTGGGTTTGTATCCGTGCCGTGTCAACCCCGACACGCTAGCTTTCAAACTTTATCAGAAAGAAGTGATTTACGAGCGGCACCGGCATCGGTACGAATTTAACAACGCCTACCGCAATCTTTTCTTAGAATCAGGTTATGCAGTCTCCGGCACATCTCCCGACGGCCGATTAGTAGAAATGATCGAATTGCCCAACCATCCCTTTTTCATAGCCAGTCAATTTCACCCCGAATTCCAATCTCGACCTAGCGCCCCCCACCCCTTGTTTCAAGGGTTTATCCAGGCGGCTAGCATCCAGGGAAAGCAGGATGTTTTAGAAGCTGAGGCTCTTCACTTGGTGGCTGGGAAACTTGCAGGAAACTGATCTGATATCATGTGCGATCGATTAGTTCTGATATATTAGATGTCTGTAGGGCCGGGTGAGAGTACACAATATTCAAATCAGGCAGACAATCGCTCGTACTCTCACCCGCCCAACCCAACAATCGGATTTGATTCGGGTCGCACTTACCGGACTAGATATCGGGCAGCATCCTCAACGAGTGAAAAACCTCACCCCCCAGCCCTAGCATAGGGGTTGGGGGGGTAGTACCCGAAGGGAGAAGGCAAAAGGCAGAAGGCAGAAGGTAAAAATGCTGATTATTTTTACTTAACTTTTTAGCTTGGATTTCAATGGTGATACCAGTTTCAAAAAAAATGCAACTTTAGGCAACTTCCCAACCCCGATAGTCATCAGTCATGCCCAATCTAAAATCTAAAATCTAAAATCTAAAATGGTATGAGTTGTCAAACTATCCTAAAATACCAGGAAACACAGGTTTGAGGAGGCTTTGTGGCTTATTGGAGCAAAATTACTTATGAGAAAAGTACATACATAATTGACCTTGACACTATTAGTGCTTTTTCGAGCGAACTGGATAACAAGCGTCTCACCTTTTGGCTGCCTAATAGCAGTCAGCCGATTATCCTCAATCCCCAAGGCAATTATGAGGCTTACAAGCAAGTTCTCGATTACCTCAAAAAAACCATTGACCGCAATTCGAGAGGCTCGTGGATTAAAATTAATTATGACCGTAAAGAATTTGCGATCGATATGAGTCGAATTAGCTCTTTTGCTTGCGAACAGAACGGTCGGCTAAGCTTTTGCCTGCCTGACAGCGCAACTAATATTATTATCCTGCGCCAAAGCAACCCGGACGCTTATCAAGAAATTCAGGAATTCATTAAAAAGACGACTGGACAATCTCTGCCATGAAGAAGTCATTAGTCATTAGTTAGAAGGAGGAACAATGAAGGAGGAAGAGAGACTATTTTTAGTAAATCCTAACATTCATTTTAATTTTTTTTGGGGTAAGGTGCTTAGGTTGCTTCCTAAGTTTAGATATGAAAAAAGCGCAGTAAAATGCGCTGTATTTTTAAATTTTCACTATTGAGCAAGCTGCCAAGCTAATTTGGCCGCGCCTACCATGCCTGCTTGATTGCCTAATTCAGCAACCAATAACTGCAAATCTTCGCGAGAACTCGGCAGCACCCGCCGCTCAATTTCGGCTCGAACCTGCGGCAAGAAAAATTCTGCACCTGCACTAATTCCGCCGCCGATAATAATAGCTTCCGGCGTTAAAATATAAATTATACTTGCCAAACCGATACCCAGATAGCGCCCGTAATTTTGCCAAAATTCTAAAGCTTTGGCATCTCCCGACTTAGCTAAATTTGCTAATTCTACAGGTTCCAAACCCATTTCCCGGCGAATTGCTTGCACCGAAACATATTGTTCTAAAGAACCGCGATTGCCGCTGTTGCACTCCGGGCCGTCGGGATTTATAGTAATCAATCCTAGTTCTCCGGCCGCGCCTAGATGGCCTGCAAATAGTTTACCGTCTAGGATAACTGCACCGCCGACGCCTGTACCTAAAGTTAGTAAAATTAGATTTTTAAATTGCCTTCCGGCACCCAACCAAGCTTCTCCCAATCCGGCACAGTTGGCATCATTTGCTAATATGGTCGGCAGTCCGGTTTTAGCTTCCAACCAGTCAGCTAGCGGGACGTTATGCCAGTTTTTGAGGTTAATTGCTACTCTCGCTATTCTGCCAGCGGCATCTGCGGGGCCTGGAGTGCCGATGCCGATCGCACTTACAGCATTTTCGACAGGATTCAGTTGTAAAATAGCATCGGTCATTGTAGCTAAAACGGCTTCTGGCGTTGCCGGTTGAGGAGTGGGAACAGTTAAGGATTGATGACAAATGCCGTCTTCGCCGAATCTGCCGAGTTTAATTGCGGTTCCGCCTAAGTCAATGCCGATTACTTGTGTCATTCGATGTGGGTTTTGGATGCAAGGATTTGGGATTAATATTAATAGAATAAACCTATTTTAGGGTGCGGATTGTGCACCTTACCAATTATGTTTGTAGTGAGGATTTAAATCCTCCCACTCCTATTTTAGTGTATGATAATTAGCCAGGAAATGGCGCTTAATTCTTAATAGTATCATACCGATCGCAATTCCTAGCAAAAATTATGGATACCAGCGAGTTCGCCTATTGAATTTCGCCTAACTTACGTTGCGCTACCTCTCGGTTGTGCAAAGCATCGTGATAGTCTGGTTGGAGAGCAATTGCTTGGGTATAAGATGCGATCGCCTCTTCAAATCTTCCTAAATTATACTGCTCATTCCCTCGATCGCACCACGCCTCAGCATCTACATTAACTTCCGATTCTGCTTCCGCAGCCTCAGCGCCTCTGCGGTTCACTTCCCCCGAAAAACCCAAACCATCCCCAACAAACACCGCCTCAATCACCCTCCCCTTTGTATCCTCCTCCTCAACCTCCGGCAGCGGAAACCGTGTCAATATCTCCCGCCCAATTTGCCTCGCAACCTCTGACAATTCCCCGCTGCCAATTCTACCTAACAATACCAGCCGCTGCGCCAATTCCTGAAGCGATGCCACCGCATCCGTAGCAGCGGTGTCATCATGTTCGCCCTCTAACAATCTTTGGCCAAACCGTCGCAACCAAGCCGCCAATTCACCATCTTTAAGGCGTTTTGCGATTAAGAATCCCGCTACATCCCCGCGACTCCAACCGGCATTCACCCCTTCGAGAATTTCCATGAATTTCGACTCGTGTTCCGCGTCAGTTAGGGCGGGGCGGATGGCGGTATTTTCCGGCGGGGAGGGCGGGGCTGGGGTTCCGAATATTCGCTGAATTAGTCGTTTGAAGAATTGCAGAATTTTGTCTAGCATTTGTGAGATTGGGAGGGTGGGGTATTTTCTATTTTATAACAATTATCAAAAATAGATTACATATTGATTGCCGGCGATATCTGTAGGGACACGGCACTGCCGTGTCCGGGATTGCGACGCACAGCAAACAATCACATCAATTAGAATTAATCTACTTTAAAAGCGGATAATACAGTTCTCCTGTTGAGTTGATATAACCGGCCCGATCGCCCGCTAAATCCCCCGTTCCCATAAATACGTCAACTCTCCCCGCGCCTTTGATTGCACCGCCAGTATCCTGATCCAAAACGTACCGATTCACGGCATTTTGTTCGAGTTGTCCCGCCGCATTCGGATAAGGGAGTTTTGTACTAATTAATGCTAGTGCACCGGGCGGCATTAAGGCTTTGTCGGTGGCGATCGACCTTTCGGCCGTTACTGGCACTCCAATGCTTCCTGTGGCTGGAACTCCATTAGTATCCCGGAAAAATACAAAGCTTTGATTTCTCGGCAAATATTTGTTCATTTCTGCGGGAAAGTTGGTGAAGTATTCCCTTAGTTTCGGCAAATTTAACTCTTCTAAAGTAAACTTTCCGTCTTTAACTAATTCTCGCCCGACTCCTGTATAACTGTGACTGGTTTTGCCGGCAAAACCGACTGTCATGACGCTACCATCTGTTAGCTGCAATCTCGCAGAACCTTGGACGTGCACGAGAAATGCTTGGAATCGATCGCGCAACCAAACTAATTCTAATCCTCGCAGCAATCCTTTGCTTGCCTGCAAAGCATCTGCGCCTTCCAAATCCAATCTTGTCGGGTGAGGTTTCGGCCAAGATGCCATGTTTGGCGACATCCGGTACAGGGGATAACGGTATTCCGAATTAGGCGTGCGAGATGCTGCGTAAGTCGGCTCGAAATAACCTGTAAATGCGACTGTTCCTTTGCCATCTTTGCCCGTGGATTTGTAAAATACAAATTCGCGCTTGACAGATTCCTGAAGTTGTGCGGGGGTTGTGGAACTGACAACTAATTGGCGGAATCGATCGAGAGAACGCCGAACTCGATCGCGCGTAACTCCTGCTACTGGATAGCGGCTGTAAGCAGTGGCGGCGGCCGATGTATTGAGATAGCGGAGGCTGTGGTCGATCGACTTTAACAGCAATTCTTTATCGCCCGGTTTGCCATTTTCGCCCCCGATTTGAGCGTCAAAGGCGAGATCATCCGACTCGCCAGCTTGCAATTGATTTATACTAATTGGTTGCAGCGACGGAACTGCAACTGCGGGCACCGAAAAAGCGATCGCCAAAACGCAACAGGCGATCGCTAATAGCTGATAGCGAAAAATCTTGCTCAATTTCCAATTTTCCATAGTCAATTGATAATTTTCCTTATTCATCGTATCGTTCGACGCTAGAAGTAAATACCGGTTCTACGCGAATTGCGAGAATGCTGGTAGGCCGAACTACCATGTATTCGCCTTGAATATTTTTGATCGGGACATTAACAAATTCTGACGAATCTTGTTTGGGAACCAGAGTTTTATACCACTGTTGAAAATCTTGCAGCGTTGAAAAACGGATTTCTTCGCGGTGGCCGCCCTCAAGCAGGAGGTGCACGGAATATTCGCTGGGTGTTCTAGGCATAGGAGATGGGGAGAGTTGTTGCAGGACAATCTAAAATCTAAAATCTAAAATCTAAAATTGATGTGGTTGCCCTCAAACAGCAGGTGCACGGAATATTCGCACTTGAGTTTTAGGCATATCTGTATTTGAGATTTTTGATTTTAAGCTTTTGGAACGATTCCATATTTTACCTCTTCCTCGGCGCATTCCCTCATCTAGTAGGTTGGATTGAGGGAGAGGGAGAGACGGGAGAAGCGGAGGGTGGGAGAGACCGGAGAGTGGTTGCAGGAAGAACATCTCAATCTAAAATCTCAATCTAAAATCTAAAATCTAAAATCGATTGACGGCGGCCCCCATCTGCGGCTACGCTGTGAAATTAAGGCTGCTTTCCTCAAAGAGGAAGCAGCCCACGTCGCTCAAAAATCTAGTTGCACTGCCCAAAGCTGCTACCAACAGCAATGGACAGCTAACCGCCAAACTGATTACAGCAGTCTGGAGGCTAATGGAGAATTTTAACATTCTCTGTAGCCGCCCTGCTCTGTGTTACCGTGCGGGGCGGCTGGTTTTTTGGGTTTTCCTAGAAAAACCAAAAACCAGGAGATCATATTATGTCACAGGAATTCGTACCTGACGATAACTTTTCCGCGCGTCCAAATGACAACTCAGCAGTATCGGAACAGGAAGTCGTGCGGATAACGGTTGTCGGTTCCCGCGCAGCCGTGTTATAAACCATCCACACCTTGTACCGACTAGGATTTGCCCAAGTCGGGGATTGGATCCCGCCGCAGCGAGGTGCAAAGCCGGGACAAGTTATAAGCGTACTCATTCGCCGATCGCGCAAAGCTTAAAAATAGGCTGAAATACGGTAGGGAAACGACACCGCGCCTTTCGTCCTGTCAACAAACACGCTAAACCCGCAGTCCAAGAGGGGTTGAAACCCCTTCCTCAAAACTCAAGTTCTCGCTATGAGGACTCAGAAGAACACTTTTAAACTCATTAGTCCTCTTGAGAGGACTTTAGTTATTAGACAGGGAATTCATTCCCTGGCGGACTGACGGGCGGATGGGAGGACTGGCGGAGGATGGGCTTAAGTTGGACACGCTTTGGACACGGCCATGCCGTGTCCTCCATCGCCGCGCCTACATGGCTGGATCTCGGATTGTCACATCCTCCGAGGGAGATGGCGTCCGGCCCCGCAAGCTACGGAAAATTTCATCATCCAACCCGGTTAATTCTACCCGTTCCCCACAGTCAGGACACGCCTTGGGCTAAGTCCCTAAAATGATTAATCCGGCGGAAGACACGGATTGTGTATTTTAGAACACGATTTGACCGCAACACTTAAAATAGTCTTGATTTACCGATCGACTGCACCCTTTTCTCATCAATATTTCTGGTTAGCTGGGGGTGTCTGTCAGCCGGAGTTGCGAGGTTCTGCTTCCAAAATGCTGAGAATGGTGCACAATTTCAAATTAACAACAAAACTTGCACTATTTTGAGTAAGCTTTTGGTGGAACAGCTTAGAAAGCCTGTTTCTAAGACTGATGCAAAATATCAAATTAATCCTCCACCTTGTCCAATTACTAATTACGAACCTATGCCCCGTCGTCAAGACTTAAAAAAGATTCTTCTCATTGGTTCCGGCCCAATTGTTATCGGTCAAGCGTGCGAATTTGACTATTCAGGAACACAAGCTTGCAAAGCTTTGCGAGAAGAAGGTTTTGAAGTAGTGTTGGTGAATTCCAACCCTGCAACGATTATGACAGATCCGGAAACTGCCGATCGCATTTACATCGAACCTCTAACGCCAGTCATCCTCGAACAAATCATCGCTAAAGAAAGACCTCAAGCAATTTTACCGACTATGGGCGGTCAAACGGCGCTAAATTTAGCAGTTGCACTCGCTAAAAATGGCGTTTTAGAAAAATACAAAGTCGAGTTGATTGGTGCTAAGTTGCCAGCAATTGAAATGGCAGAAGATCGGCTATTATTTAAGGAAGCGATGGCACGAATTGGGGTCGCCGTTTGCCCTTCGGGAATTGCCAACACTCTCGACGAAGCCAAAGCAATTGGTCACCAAATCGGCAGTTATCCATTAATTATTCGTCCTGCTTTTACAATGGGAGGTACGGGAGGCGGCATTTCTTACAATCAAGAAGAGTTTGAAGAAATGGCCCAAGGTGGGATTGACGCCAGTCCGGTATCGCAAATTTTGATCGAACAATCTTTGATTGGTTGGAAAGAGTACGAACTCGAAGTAATGCGAGATTTGGCAGATAATGTAGTGATTATTTGTTCGATCGAGAATCTCGACCCGATGGGCGTCCACACCGGCGATTCTATCACCGTCGCCCCGGCGCAAACTCTCACAGACAAAGAATATCAGCGCCTGCGGGATGCGTCGGTGAAAATTATTCGCGAAATCGGAGTTGAAACCGGCGGTTCCAATATTCAATTTGCTGTCAATCCAGTCAACGGAGATTTCATCGTTATTGAAATGAACCCTAGGGTTTCCCGTTCCTCCGCCTTGGCCTCGAAAGCAACTGGTTTCCCCATTGCTAAAATGGCGGCAAAATTAGCGGTAGGTTACAGCCTAGACGAAATTTCCAACGATATTACCAAGAAAACTCCGGCGTCTTTTGAGCCGACAATTGACTACGTGGTGACGAAGATTCCCCGATTTGCCTTTGAAAAGTTCCCCGGTTCCGAACCGACTCTGACAACGCAAATGAAGTCAGTTGGGGAGGTAATGGCGATCGGGCGTAGCTTCAACGAATCCTTCCAAAAAGCCCTGCGGGGATTGGAAACAGGCCGTGCAGGTTTCGGGTGCGACAAACCGGAAAAGTTACCGAGTTTGGAACAAATTCGCGCCGGATTGCGGACGCCAAATCCCGATCGCATTTTTACAGTTCGCCACGCGATGATGATGGGAATGTCGGTGGAAGATATCTTCGAGTTCACAGCAATCGACCCTTGGTTTTTGGATAAAATGCAGGAATTGCTGGAAACTGAAAAGTTCTTGAAACGAACGCGGTTGGAACAGTTGACAAAAGAGACAATGTTTGAAGTAAAGCAGTTGGGATTTAGCGATCGCCAAATTGCTTACGCCACCAAAACATCGGAAGATCAAGTCCGCGCTTACCGCAAACAGTTAGGGGTAATTCCGATTTACAAAACAGTCGATACCTGTGCCGCTGAATTTGAAGCGTTTACACCGTATTATTATTCCACCTACGAAGCGGGTGCGGCAATTTGGGAATTGGGCGATGAAGAAAAGAAAATTTCGCCTGTAGGCCACAGTCTCGCGCCGGAGTCGGAAGTTTTGCCTTCTACCAAACGAAAAGTGATGATTTTAGGTGGCGGGCCCAACCGGATCGGACAGGGAATTGAGTTTGATTACTGCTGCTGTCACGCTTCCTATTCCCTAGGAGAAGACGGCTTTGAGACAATTATGGTCAACTCGAACCCGGAAACGGTTTCGACGGATTATGATACGAGCGATCGCCTGTATTTTGAACCGCTAACAAAAGAAGATGTTCTCAACATCATCGAAGCCGAAAATCCCGAGGGAATAATTATTCAGTTTGGCGGACAAACCCCGCTAAAATTAGCGCTTCCTTTACAAAAAGCTCTGGAAAATCACCCCGACGTACAAACAAAAATCTGGGGAACTTCGCCGGATTCCATTGATATGGCTGAAGACAGGGAGCGATTTGAAAAGATTCTGCGGGAATTGGATATTCAGCAAGCTGCTAACGGTTTGGCCCGTAGTTTTGAGGATGCTTTAATAGTAGCTCAACGGATCGGTTATCCGGTAGTGGTGCGACCGAGTTACGTGTTGGGCGGGCGAGCAATGGAAATTGTTTATTCCGATACGGAATTGGAACGTTACATGACCTATGCCGTGCTGGTAGAACCCGATCATCCGATTTTAATTGATAAGTTTTTGGAGAATGCGATCGAGGTGGATGTAGATGCGATCGCCGATGTTACGGGCAATGTGACGATCGGCGGTATTATGGAGCACATCGAGGAAGCGGGAATCCACTCCGGCGACTCTGCTTGTTCTATCCCTTACCAAACGCTTCCTGACGCAGCTTTGGCAACAATCCGCCGCTGGACTGTAGAATTAGCAAAATCCCTGAAAGTTATCGGGTTGATGAATATTCAATTTGCTGTTCAAGGGGAAGAAGTTTTCATTTTGGAAGCTAACCCGCGCGCTTCTCGAACAGTGCCTTTCGTGTCGAAGGCGATCGGAGTTCCCTTAGCAAAAATAGCCTCGCGAGTCATGTCTGGTACAACTCTAGAAGCTTTGGGTTTTACTGAAGAGATTATACCCACTCATGTTTCGGTAAAAGAAGCTGTATTGCCCTTTGCTAAGTTCCCGGGAACTGATACCTTGTTAGGGCCAGAAATGCGATCGACCGGCGAAGTCATGGGAATTGACACCGATTTTGGCAAAGCCTTTGCCAAAGCTCAATTAGGTACTGGACAAATGATGCCGCTGTTTGGAACCGTGCTGGTTTCGATGCGCGATCGGGACAAACTAGCAGTTGTACCCGTTGTCAAGGAATTCTTAGAATTGGGCTTCAGAGTAGTCGCAACTCACGGGACACGCAAAGTTTTGCAAGAGCAAGGTTTACAGGTAGAGTTGGAATTGAAACTGCACGAAGGGCGGCCTAATTTGTTGGATTCGATCAAGAATGAGAAAATTCAACTAATTATCACCACGCCTTCCGGCGAAGACTCCCGAGCCGACGGCATCTTTATCCGCCGCACAGCTTTGACTTACAAAATCCCGATTATTACGACAATAGCCGGTGCCAAAGCGACAGCAGCCGGAATTCGATCGCTCAAATCCCACCCGATGGAAGTAAAAGCAATTC
The DNA here is from genome assembly GCF_036702135.1 of Microcoleus sp. LAD1_D3. Classification (NCBI taxonomy): domain Bacteria; kingdom Bacillati; phylum Cyanobacteriota; class Cyanophyceae; order Oscillatoriales; family Microcoleaceae; genus Microcoleus; species Microcoleus sp. LAD1_D3. The sequence goes on from NZ_JAUBSB010000037.1 coordinate 17,663, forward strand.
AAGACTATTACCCGCAAATCTAGACTGCGAAACACTCAAATGTAGGGTGTGCATCGCGCACCTTACCCACAACGTAGGGTGTGCACCGCGCACCGCCCAAACATTGGTCTCAACTTAAGGCAACACCCACAGTCCGGCAGGGGTTTAAACCCCTGCCTCAAAGCTGAAGTCTTCGCTTCCGAGGACTAATGAATTATTTAGTGCTAGGAAGCGAGGACTTTGGCGAAAAGCCTCGTGGGTTTCCACCCCTGGCGGTATTTGGGGTTAAGCGGTAAACATAGGGTTCGCACCACCAAAACCTAATCTGCATCGGAATCTAAAACTCCGCTAGACAGCATCAACCTGGGCCAAACTAACAAGAAAAAACCCATCCAAGCTAATAAAGGAATCGCAACTAAAACAGTTATCCAAACAGTTTTTAACAAAAACCAACTACCGCTAATCAGGCTAATACCAGTTAAAAGAATCGACCAAGGCTGGCACCACCAAGGTTTGTAACTCCAAGGACTAATAGCTTTTTGATTAGAAAGTTTTTTATCAGAAAGAGATTTCATATTTTTAGTGATTGTTTATGGAGAATAGTCTGGCTAGCTGGATTAACCGAAGTTAAACATTCATCACCTCTTCTGCTGTCAGCGTTAATTCGGGAAAAGTCCGCGATACAATTCGTTCGCTGCCTTTAAATGCGCTTCTTTGATAGTTGCCATCTGCATCCAAAAGGTGAACAAATACAGTTGGAACTTTGGGGTTTCCCAGAAATTCCCTGCTGCCAATTGCTAAATAATCGACAATCCAATACTCAGGAACTCCGAGGCGCCGATATTCGTCCAATTTGTCTATATAATCGTCCTCCCAATTTGTTGATGTTACTTCCACTGCCAGTTGAATTGGTTCCCGCAATGCAGCATAAGCAGAACGGTTCGATCGCCATAAATCGCGATCGATGACGCTGACATCCGGTCTCCGCCCTTGTTCGATGCCGGCTTTACTTACAGTTCTGATAACGGCGGTATTTTTGACTACATAATTTAAACTTAGCCGTTTAATTTCATCTTTAAATGAGTCAGACGTAAAATCAGCAACATCATCATGATTGCTTGTGGCATTCATCTCTACAATTTCTCCATTTACCAGTTCATAGCGTCCATCTTGTGGACATTCTACAAGGAATTGGTCAAATGTTAATTTTTGCGTGACTGTTGCAATCATAAGATTTATCTTTATTTTGCAGTAATACTATTAGTCTATATTACCACAGGTAGGAATGAATTTGTTTTTTTGACCGCAGACATCCAATTATAAAATCTAAAATCTACAATTAAAAATCTCAAATCGATTCAGGTAAATGGTAAAATACGATCGCCAGCCGGCAGATTGAGTTAAATATGTCACCTACTTGCTAGGGTAGAAAGTAACAAACCTAGAAATCGAGCCACTCCCAGGTCAACCCCGAACCATGAGACTAGACGAAGCCGTAGAATTTGCCGAAAACCCAGAGCCGCGCTGTCCCTGCGTCCTCCTGCTGGACACATCAGGCTCCATGCAAGGCGCACCCATAGATGCCTTGAATGAGGGGCTGGAAATTTTTAGGAATGACCTAATTAAAGACGAACTAGCTAAAAAGCGAGTCGAAGTCGCGATTATTTCATTTGACAATCATATCAAAGTGGTGCAAGACTTCGTGACCGCCGACCAGTTCGAGACGCCACTGCTGACAGCTCAAGGACAAACCCACATGGGCGCAGGCATTCAGCTAGCATTAGATACCATTGCCGCCCGCAAATCCGAATACCGCAACAACGGCATTACCTACTACCGCCCGTGGGTATTCATGATTACTGACGGCGAACCTCAAGGCGAATCCGACGATGTTGTGGAAATAGCAGCACAGCGGATTAAAGAGGAAGAAACTAACAAGCGCGTGGCATTTTTTGCAGTCGGAGTGGAAGGTGCTAATATCACCCGTCTGGCGCAAATTGTCGAGCGCACGCCTGTAAAATTGAGAGGATTAGACTTTAGAGAGATGTTCATCTGGCTGTCGGCTAGTATGCAGAGAGTTTCTCACTCAAAAATTGATGAACAAGTAGCACTGCCGCCACCCGGATGGGGAACGGTTTAGTTATTAGTCATTAGTCATTAGTCATTGGTCATTAGTCATTAGTCATTGGTCATTAGTAAGAGTGCCGTAGGGACACTCCAAAAGCCCATTGGTGTCAACTTAACTTCCAACCCAGTCACAGAATACTGTCTGACTATTAAGCCTAGAACCCCCCGGCGCTCCCCTTAAGAAGGGGGCCACAGGGGTCTTCTTAAAGTCCCCCTTCTTAAGGGGGATTTAGGGGGATCTAGACTCAGGTAAAAACGAGATTTATCAAGGGTTTTAGCCTTAAGTTGACACTATGAGGGTACGGCGCCGTGTCCCTACAAGGGCTAGTACCTACGAACCCAGAAAAGTGCTGTAATTAGGGATAAATAAACCCGTCCAGACGTTGCATAGTTGTGAATTTACGAAGTTTTGAGTTAAAGAGTTATTAATGCAGAATTCATCCTTTAATTGGCAAGTTGTAGCGGCATCGGTGATAGGTACGAGCCACGAAAAAAGAGCGCAGCCTTGTCAAGATGCCCACTGCTGGCGTCTCTTGCCAAACGGTGTTTTAGCGGCAGCAGTTGCCGATGGTGCGGGTTCGGCAGCACTCGCAGAAGTTGGGGCGAAAATTGCTGTGGAAGCGGTTGTCGAAACGATTTGCCAACAGGAAAGGCTGCCTGAAAATGACGACGAATGGCAGGTATTCTTGACAGCATCACTGCAAGTTGCGCGGGCGCAGGTGGAAGCAGAAGCGGCAGTGCGGGAAGTGGCTGCGAGAGATTTAGCTTGTACTTTAATTGCTGTTGTTGCTACGCCGGAATTAATCGCAGTTGCTCAAATCGGTGACGGTGCGGCGGTAGCGGGTGATAGTGCAGGAAATGCGATCGCCCTGACTGTACCTCCCTGCGGCGAATACATCAACGAAACTATCTTTTTGATTTCGCCGAATGCGATCGAAACAGCGCAATTTCAGGTACTGCGGGAAAAACTGCGGCACTTAGCCGTTTTTTCCGACGGCTTGCAAATGCTAGCTCTCAAAATCCCGGAAGGTACGCCGCACGGGCCGTTTTTTGCGCCTTTGTTTCGGTTTTCTGGCGAGTGGAAAGAAGAGGAAGATGCGAAACAGCAGTTAGAATCATTTTTGCGATCGCCCCGCGTTTCCGAACGCACCGATGATGACTTAACTTTATTGTTAGCAACTTTTTCGAGTTCGGAGGCACAGGACAATTAAAAATAGACATTTTGCCAACGCCAACACCCATCTGCGTGAATTGGCGTTGATCGGCGGTTAAAAATTTCCGATTCTGAATTTTGCAACAAGTGTAATGCGTTCAACGTAATGAGCGGTGAAAATTTGGCGCGGTTCTATAATAAAATCGAGGTGTCAACAATTCTGCTTTAGTTTGTACAGTAGGTCGTCGTTTGCAAGCACAAGAGATTAAGGATAAGCTCAACTCTCTAATTAGCGCAGCAGATCCAATAGAGCCGAGTTTGGCGAGAAGATTGGATGAAATCAATCGCTGGGTGAAAGATGTTAAACCCGGTTCGCTAACTGCTAAGAAATTTGTGATGGCTTTTTTGCTACAGCTTATCCGAGATTCTCAGGTTTGGCTGGCAGTTCAATCTCTACCTTCGGAAAGAGAACAGCAAGCCGCTTTTGAGTTAATGACGCCGGGGGAAAGGTATTGGTACAGCTATCTATTTCCTAAATGGCTGAGCGAAAACGATCGCAAATTTTACATCTGGAAACAAAAACTCAAAGCCGGTAAATTCGATCCGGCTGACGATCTCGTCATTCGTGCGATCGCAGCCCGAATTGTCGATCGCCAAGGCACTGTTTTGTATCGATATGTTGCCGATCTTTCTATGGCAACCGATTCGATCGTTAGCAACCGCCAACAGCAGCCCCTCTGTATTCAAGTTACTACTCTTTCGGATGAGTTTTCTCAACAAAAATATCAGAATTGGCAACAAACTCTTCAAGATTGGGGGATTGACAGAGGATTATTTTTAAGTTATGATAAAAATGATGCAAATTTCCTGAACCAGCTAGTTAACATTGCATTATATAATAGCGATAATTTGCCCGCAGGTCGTTACCTCAAGTTCCCGTAAATCCAGCATATCTGCTGCTGAGAATAATTCGACTGCTCCAAACTCCGTGAAAAAGAAATTTTGACTCACTCACATATTGCACAATTTTCGACAATGCCAAAAACCTAACCCCCAGCCTGCTTCTGGAAAAGGTAAAACAGACCAAGATTTTTCCTCCCCTTTTCTGTTTCCGGGAGGAGTCTGCGAGACGGTGGCAACAAATGCTTGATAAGAAGGCTAAGCAATGGGAAGATTTACCGCAGCAATCAATCGGGTGAAATAACTAGCAATTAGCTATAAATTGAATTGAGATTTGATTTAATTGCGGTGAAATTGTGGGAAATAAAATCTAATTACATCAAAATCAAATACTATGACAGTACAAGGTACACACACCGTTGAAAATAAATTGCAGAAAGTCTGGGAAGAACTGGAAGCAGCCAGAAAAATGCAGGATGAATGGATGAATTACGGGGTAGATTTTGTAGATTTGTATGTTGAAGATGCGGGGGGTGATTGGTTGGAAAAGTGGGGTAAATGTGAAGAAGAATTAGAGCGAATTAAACATAAGAATGTAGATATTGAAGCAGTCAAAGCAGCGATCGACATTCCCAGCTTTCAGCAGACAAAACTACTGGAAATCGCCTTAAATAGCCGTTACTCTATCAGCTATTACTCCGATCGCCCGGAAGAGTCTCCCGCTTGGCAAGAGGTTAAGTACAAACGGCTGTCACTCTTAGGCGGAGCTATTTTCGGTGCTGTTGTTACCGATTACCTGTACCGCGAATATCCACAACTCGATCCAGATGCTATCTCAACCTTAAAAGCTCGTTTAGCCGACCCGAAAAAACTTGCGGCTTTTGCACAGAATTTGAAATTAAACGAACTTAATTGGCGTGTTTGGAAAGGGAAAGAAACAGAAGAAAGCGAGTACAATAGAATTTTTTCAGAGACTTGTGAAGCTTTGTTTGGCGCGATTTACTTGGAGTTTGACCGGGATTTTTTTCGTGGGGGAAACTGGCTGATTCAGCGCTTGATTGAACCAACTGTTAGCCAGCATCTGGATCTAACTCAGCGCCGACAAGTTGCGCTGGAAAACGAGGTAAAACGGCGGGAAATCCTGGGTGCGGATATTCTAGATGCGATCGCGATCGACTATTTGTATCACCGCTTTCCCGAACGCAACAGCAGCCAGCTAACTCGCTGGAAAAATATGTTGGTGGCAAAAGAGATTTTTCCCAAAGACTTTAAGGCAAAATTAGGCAGCCATTACCTAGAGTTGGAAAGCAATTTCTCGCGTACCCGCGACTGGTTGGTGGATAACTTTATCAAAACCGCAGTTGACGAACTGCTAGAGGAAAGCGACACTCAACCAGAATATCTGATTGACAGTGCGAACCCGGAATCGCTGCCAGAATTGGTCAGCCGGATTACAGACAAAAAGTGGAAAAATGAATTTGTGAGAGTTGTCAGCATTTTGCAACCTGCTGACGAACTTTTGCTGCTGATGCAACAAAAAGTTGACAGCATGGTGGCTAAAGATGAAACTTTGCAGCAGTTGCTAATCTGGGCAAATCACAAGTCTCAGTTAGTGCAAAGGAATTTTAAACCAGTCGAAATTCGCGCTTTTTATGTTGCCTTAGTTTGCGTCCTCGATTTGGCTTTGACTCGCGTCCTCGATCCGAGTCTGAAGTTTGATAGATCGAAAGTTCGCAAGTGGCGGAATTGTTTGGCAAAGACTGGAAAAAATCTAGAATTTGCGGAGGTTAACGAGTCTCGGAAATTGGCTTTGGAGAATGATGTGGCGGATATCTTGGTTGGCATTTGGGCGCTGGATATTGAACCAGAACTTACACAACTGCTGGCACAATTTCAGACTGAGATGCCTGATTTGCAAAACTGGAAAAAGTGGCGCAAAGATTGCGGTGGCTGTTGGTTGGCAAAATTCAAAACTACGATCGGCTACAATCGAGACTTTCGCCCTCAACAGAAAACTTTGCTGAAACAGTATTATTATGCCCACAACTTGCTGGTGGAATGCCTCAACAGCGATAATTGTCAGGTGACACCGGCCGTCAGACAAAAAATTGAGGATAAAATGTTGTTATTGTCGGTGGATTTGGAGCTGGTTCATATTTAATTTTGATAGCGCGGACGGGCAGGATGCCCATCCCACTAATGGATGGACGGGCGGGACGCCCATCCCACTAATGGATGGACGGGCGGGACGCCCATCCCACTAATGGATGGACGGGCGGGATGCCCATCCCACTAACAGCAACAGGGCTTACCCACTCCCACCCAAGAAACCGGGTTTTTTACCGAATCTGCGGGCTGCAACGCGTCTTTTGGTGAAAAACCCGGTCTCTCGTCACCGATGCCTAAGTCATAACAAAGGTAAGATTTAATGGGCAAGTCAAGTTTATTGAGTCATGGCTTCCAAATCCTGTATCCCATAACCGAATTCTATGCAGTTGCAGCGCCAATTTAGCGGACAACTGATTGCGATCGACACCAAAACCGCGATCGCCAGTGGGGGTGAAGGTCGCATCTACCCGATCGCCCAAGACTCGTCCCTTGTAGCAAAAATCTACCACAAACCGACAGACGAAGACGGCGACAAACTCACAGTCATGTTCAGTATGCCGCCGGATGCGCCGATCGCGGAACCCGGGCACGCTTCCATTGCTTGGCCGATCGATTTGCTGCATACTGTCGGCGGGCGAGAAAAAATCGTCGGTTTTGTGATGCCGCGCGTCAACAAAGTGATGCCGGTACACACTTTTTACACTCCCAAAACCAGGCGCGAACAAAAACCGCTATTTAGCTATCTTTACCTCCACCGTACCGCCAGAAATCTCGCCTCGGCTGTAAATGCCCTCCACGTCAGGGGTTACGTCATCGGCGACGTAAACGAGTCGAACATTCTCGTGACGGATACGGCGTTGGTAACGCTGGTAGACACGGATTCGTTTCAAGTGCGCGATCCTTATACGGGTTACGTTTATCGGTGTCCCGTGGGGAAACCAGAGTTTACGCCGCCGGAGTTGCAGGGCCAGACTTTTCGCGATATCGATCGATCTCCAGAGCACGATTTGTTCGGTTTAGCGGTATTAATTTTTCAATTGCTGATGGAAGGTACGCACCCGTTTGCGGGAGTTTATCTCGGTAGCGATGAACCACCGTCTTTGGAAGCGAGAATTCGATCGGGCCATTTCCCTACAGGTACGAAACGGATTCCCTACCGCCCGATGCCCGCTGCGCCTCCTTTTGAGATGCTGCATCCGCGACTGCGGCAGATGTTTATCCGCTGTTTTGAGGAAGGGCACGGCAATCCTGCGGCGCGCCCGGATGCGAAAACTTGGGTGAATGCGATTCGGGAAGCGGAAGATGCTTTGGTTACTTGCAGCAGAAATAGTCAGCATAAATATGGAAATCATCTCAGTCGCTGCCCTTGGTGCGATCGGGCAAAACTCCTCAAAGGCCGCGATCCGTTTCCTTCGCGGCAAGCAGTCAGCCACGGATTGCACTTGCAGCCGGGGAAAATCAAGCGTAAAAAGCCCCAACCACCGCCTGTCGTACCCCAGCCAGCAATGCGTCGGCAACAGCCCTCCACGGGGCTGTCACGCCCCCTCGGCCAGTACGCAGTGCCGTTGCTACCGATGCCGATGTCTTCTCGGAGTCGGACTCCTGCGCCTCAGATTCCCGTGGGCAAGTTTGAGCGCATTTTTCAGGACGCTGCTTGGGGAGGTGTTTGGGGTAGTTTGTGTTTGGCGGCGATCGGGGGGATTTATTCGGCAATAGCTGAGGGCGGCAGTGCTATTTTGGGGGCGATTTTTGTTGGTTCGATTTGGGGCTGTTTTTTTGGGGTGATGTGGGGCGTTTTTACTTTGCCACCGAATCAGATTTGGCGGAAGTGGGGCGGAGTTTTGGTGGGGGCGTCTTGGGGGGCTTTTTTGTTGGCGGCGATCGGCGGTGCGGTGTTTGGCGCGATTAATAGCACTCCGGGAATCGGGGAGAGGATTTTGGCTGGGGCGGTGGTTGGTGCTGTCTGGGGCTGTGTTTGGGCGAGTTTTCGGCCTCCTCTGGCGCTGCCGATGGGTAGGGTGTGGGGCAGACGTGGAGGGTATTTGGGGGCCGTCTGGGGCTCGTTTGTGGGGACTCTGGCTGGTGTTTTTTTGGGGGGGGGGCTGGTGGTTTGGCAGCAATACGGTGTCCAGATGCAGTCGGTGGATAAGTTTGCGGGTGTGCTGCTGGGTGTGGCGATCGTGGCGGCTGGTGTCGGTTCTGTTGGGGGTGTGGTTTCTGGGGGTTTGTTGGGTTTTTGCGGGTTTGCGCCGAAGTTGCCGATTTCGTTTCAGCCTTCGGGTGTAAGTGGTGGGACTTTGGGGGCGATTTGGGGTAGTTTTTTGGGGACTTTTGCGGGTGCTGTGTTGGGGGCGGTGGTGTCTGCGATGTTTCCGGCTGTTAGCGCTGGGGTGCCGGTGGAGTTGGGGCCTGTGGCGGGGGCGATCGTGGGGGCTGGTTTGGGGGCGATTTGGGGGGTGGTTTCGGGTACTGTTTGGGGGGCTTTGGGGAAGTGGTGATCGGGTTGATGTGTGTTTTTGGGTTGAAAATGCGTCTATGAGTAGGTGTAAAAATCGAGGTGTTAAATTGGGGGGCTATAATGTAGATCCTGTAAGGGTTAGAGGCACTTCAACCAATAAAATGGTAGACGCAATCGCTGAAATCTATGCAGGACAAGGGTTTGAGGGCTGTCTGAAAAGTTGGGTATTGACAAGTCGAAGGCTGAAATGGTACTTTTGTTTTATGCAGACGCAAATGAACGTTGAAAACCAAATACAGCAAGGCTTCTGGAACGGGCGGCCGCAATTAACCTAACTCCCTATCAGGGATTGAAACTTTACCCCTGGTACGGGGGGCAAGTTTACCGCTGCGAATGCTTTAGCCGCAATTAACCTAACTCCCTATCAGGGATTGAAACATTTTTCCACTACCCAGTCTGGAGGAAATTACGCCGCAATTAACCTAACTCCCTATCAGGGATTGAAACCCACCTGTAACATTTCGACCTCCACTAGACAAGGCCGCAATTAACCTAACTCCCTATCAGGGATTGAAACAAGAGCCAAAATTGAAAGCTTCAAAGCTGATAAGAGCCGCAATTAACCTAACTCCCTATCAGGGATTGAAACTTGCAGAATATGCCGACCTAGCAGGCTCTTACGCCGCAATTAACCTAACTCCCTATCAGGGATTGAAACATAAAGTCTAAATTTTGCCATTCTTCTTATTTTCCAGCCGCAATTAACCTAACTCCCTATCAGGGATTGAAACGGATAATTTGGTCTGCAACGTCGTCCCTGATTTGGCCGCAATTAACCTAACTCCCTATCAGGGATTGAAACTTCTAGCAAGCCGCTTCTAAGCCCCAATGATTCAGCCGCAATTAACCTAACTCCCTATCAGGGATTGAAACCTCGGTCGGTTGCTCCTGTGGCTTGTGGGTTTGTGCCGCAATTAACCTAACTCCCTATCAGGGATTGAAACAATTTTTGAGCTATGGGGTAAGTAAGGTTTACTCCGCCGCAATTAACCTAACTCCCTATCAGGGATTGAAACTTTGGCAAGGTCTGCCAGAACTGGAACCTTCAATGGTTGCCGCAATTAACCTAACTCCCTATCAGGGATTGAAACATAATAGTATTATGGAAATGAGGAAAGGCGAGAGCCGCAATTAACCTAACTCCCTATCAGGGATTGAAACGCGGTTTTTCTGTGCCAGCCGCGAATTGAAAATGCCGCAATTAACCTAACTCCCTATCAGGGATTGAAACACAAACAGAGCCGGGACAAATAAAACTAAATCTGCCGCAATTAACCTAACTCCCTATCAGGGATTGAAACCTTCTTGATAAAAACGAGAAGTGATTCTTAAAGCCGCAATTAACCTAACTCCCTATCAGGGATTGAAACTGGAAGCTGGTGTGTCGGCGGTGCAAATTGCTCAAGCCGCAATTAACCTAACTCCCTATCAGGGATTGAAACCCGATAACTTTAGCTTCTGGCTCGACAACTTCTTGGGCCGCAATTAACCTAACTCCCTATCAGGGATTGAAACGAACTCTCAAATGACTTTGAGCTAGCCGAGATTGTTAAGGCCGCAATTAACCTAACTCCCTATCAGGGATTGAAACCTGTTGGTCTCACCGGAGCTGATTGGGCTGGAAAAAGCCGCAATTAACCTAACTCCCTATCAGGGATTGAAACTCGCCAAATATGGACTTGTGATGTGTCAGACCTGTAAGCCGCAATTAACCTAACTCCCTATCAGGGATTGAAACCGAAAAACTGCAAGATCGAAAATCCAAGCCAGCGAGCCGCAATTAACCTAACTCCCTATCAGGGATTGAAACGTGGCGTCCAGGCAAAGAATGGATAACGAATCTTCATGCCGCAATTAACCTAACTCCCTATCAGGGATTGAAACGCAAGTGTTATCGAGTCAGAGGTTGTCTGTTGTTGGCGAGCCGCAATTAACCTAACTCCCTATCAGGGATTGAAACAGTTCGCTTAAAGCCTTAGCCTCTATGCGATAGCGCTTCATTGTTGAATCAAAGCCGCAATTAACCTAACTCCCTATCAGGGATTGAAACCCGCTGATACTGTGGAATTTGCCTTAATTTTGAGCCGCAATTAACCTAACTCCCTATCAGGGATTGAAACCGAGCAAGTAAAGTGCTCGGCCGGCGATCGCCCGAGCTCCGGCCGCAATTAACCTAACTCCCTATCAGGGATTGAAACTTTTGTACATGGAATGCTTCTGCAAACTTTGGGCCTCGCCGCAATTAACCTAACTCCCTATCAGGGATTGAAACTTTTAAATAATGTAGGGGAATCCACAGGTAGGGCCGCAATTAACCTAACTCCCTATCAGGGATTGAAACTCCCGCGACAACCCCGTCAGCTTACCAAACCTAGCCGCAATTAACCTAACTCCCTATCAGGGATTGAAACTCCATATTCACTACGGAACGTGAATTGATGCTGTGCCGCAATTAACCTAACTCCCTATCAGGGATTGAAACATAGCGATCAATTTGCTGCTGTGCGTAATCTGCTAGCCGCAATTAACCTAACTCCCTATCAGGGATTGAAACGCGAGAAAGATAATGCGGCCCTGGGCAACTTTTTAGAGCCGCAATTAACCTAACTCCCTATCAGGGATTGAAACTTTATGGCCCCGGAATGCGACCCCGCAAGCCAAACCAGCCGCAATTAACCTAACTCCCTATCAGGGATTGAAACAGTGTAGATTTAAGCAAAAAAGTCCCGATAGCTGTAGCCGCAATTAACCTAACTCCCTATCAGGGATTGAAACTCAAAGACGATGTTGCCATTTTCGTCTTCAGCCATGCCGCAATTAACCTAACTCCCTATCAGGGATTGAAACCCAAAAATGCGGAGATAGTCACTTCCTTTTAAGCCGGCCGCAATTAACCTAACTCCCTATCAGGGATTGAAACTTTCTCGGCTATTTGCAGCGCCAGATGGATCGCAGCCGCAATTAACCTAACTCCCTATCAGGGATTGAAACCGGGCTCAAGTGCTCAAACATATCCAGATGAGAGGCCGCAATTAACCTAACTCCCTATCAGGGATTGAAACTTTGAGTAAAGTCTAGTTGCCCATCTTTAATGTTTAGCCGCAATTAACCTAACTCCCTATCAGGGATTGAAACGGGATAAAGGTGTAGACGCTATCGGACTTTACGCCGCAATTAACCTAACTCCCTATCAGGGATTGAAACTATTTGATTTTTAAATCTCCCCAGGGCTGTGCGATCGGCCGCAATTAACCTAACTCCCTATCAGGGATTGAAACTTGCCTTGATGTTGCGAATCATTAGGATGTTTAGCCGCAATTAACCTAACTCCCTATCAGGGATTGAAACGCAGAGAATCTTTTGATTTGATTGATATAACTCAGGCCGCAATTAACCTAACTCCCTATCAGGGATTGAAACGAGGAGCTTTACTTAATTTAAGTAAAGGCAAAAGAGGCCGCAATTAACCTAACTCCCTATCAGGGATTGAAACGCGGCTTTTGGGCAAGGCAACCGCCGCATTGACTACCTAAGCCGCAATTAACCTAACTCCCTATCAGGGATTGAAACTTGGGCATTGCAAAAGCTAATTCGTCCCCTATATTCTAAGCCGCAATTAACCTAACTCCCTATCAGGGATTGAAACTATTGCCTGTGTCAGGCGTTTCATCTACTATAGCAAGCCGCAATTAACCTAACTCCCTATCAGGGATTGAAACTTTAGCAGCCAAACCCGCACCAATTGCCGCCGCTGCCGCAATTAACCTAACTCCCTATCAGGGATTGAAACCTATCCCGGAACCTGCGACGCACGATCGCACTTAAGCGCCGCAATTAACCTAACTCCCTATCAGGGATTGAAACAAACATTAACCTGATAATCACGCCGGGATATTCTAGGCCGCAATTAACCTAACTCCCTATCAGGGATTGAAACTACGCCAGATACATAGTAAAACCTGATATCACGCGCCGCAATTAACCTAACTCCCTATCAGGGATTGAAACAACTGACTAAATTCTACCACTAGAAAGGCACATCAGGGGCCGCAATTAACCTAACTCCCTATCAGGGATTGAAACTTTCGGAAGTATTCACCAGAGGAGGATACAGGAGGAAAGAAGGTATTCTTCTCCTGACTCCTTCTTCGCCACAACCAACCTAAATCCCATCTTCACTTAAGATGACAATGACAATTCGGCTTTTCAATCAAAGACTCAACCAAAGCATTCAAAGCAACCGCCGCCAACAACCCGCCGCCAAAAGTTCCCACAGTCGTAATATAAGCAACGCCCGATCGCACTAACCGACGTTTCGCCACCGGAGAATGACTAAAACCGATCGGCATTCCAACTACCAAAGCCGGTTGCAGTTGCCCACCCTCGATCGCCTCGCAAACCGCCATCAGCACAGACGGCGCATATCCTATCACCAATATACATCCCTTTTGCAGTTTCAACAACTTTTCAAACCACTCACCCTGCCGCCAGAATTCCTGTTCCGCTTCCGCCGCAGCATTGATGTGCGGGTCATCAATTAAAGTTTCAATACTTGTTCCTAAATGCGCCAATCTTGTCCGATCCAAAGCCGCAAAAACAGGCGGCACATCAGCCACAATTTGACACTGATTTTTCAAAGCTTGCCGCGCCGATTTAATCGCCGTTGCGCTCAACTTCACAAACGGCAGCAGCGAAGAATCTCCGCAAGCTAACACCAGTTTTGAAAGCAAGTCTACCTCAATTTCCGAGCGATCGGGCAAATCCGGCAACAAAAGCTGCAACGACTCCCCAAAATCCTCCGGGTGAGTGTGCGCCCCCGCATCCCAACCCTCCCAAAGTTGTTCCAACTCATCCAACCCCCCCTCAGTTTCCGCCTGCAACAGCCTTAATTGCGCCAATGCGTCGGCTTGCAGCGCTTGACAGGAAATATCCCGCCCCAGCAATCCTTCCAGCGCTGATGCCGTTTCTCTGAGGCGAACAATTTGCTGAATAACCGACAGATATTGCCGTTGCAGAGTCGCCATCAGCGCGTCTGGGGAAGCATCCGCGTCTGTTTCTAACAGTTTGCGGATGTGAGACAGTTGAAAGCCTTGCTGCTTGAGTGCGACTATTCTTTGCAGCCTTTGCACATCGCTGCGGGTGTACAATCTGTAGTTAGAGGTCGATCGTACCGCCGGAGATAGCAGCCCCAAAGCGTGATAATGTCGCACCATCCGAGGGGTAATTGTGCCTTTTACCGCTTCTGTAAGTTGTTTGATTGTCAGGTATTCTTGCATTGAATTTTTGGATTTTGGGATTATATATTTGGCTTTCTGATTCCCTCAGAGTCCGCCGGGGAATGAATTCCCCGTCTCATAGCAGAAGTCGGTTTTAACCGACTGAAATATTAAATTGAATTCTCAGCTATCTTCAGTCCTCTTTCAGAGGACTTGCGCTATGAGACAGGGAATTCATTCCCTGTCGGACTGTCGGACTCAACTATTCTTATTGCATGGGATTTTGAGATTTTGGGATTGTATATTTGGTTCTAGAATTCACCCAGAGTCCGCCGGCGATTGAAATCCCCGTCTCATAGCAGAAGTCGGTTAAAACCGACTGAAACATTAAATTCAACTCTCAACTCTCTTCAGTCCTCTTTCAGAGGACTTGCGCTATGACACAGGGATTTCAATCCCTGTCGGACTCTGGGACTCAACTATTCTTATTGCATTAAATTTTGGCAATTTGGGATTGTATATTTGGCTTTCGGATTCACCCAGAGTCCGCCGGCGATTGAAATCCCCGTCTCATAGCAGAAGTCGGTTAAAACCGACTAAAACATTAAATTCAATTCTCAACTCTCTTCAGTCCTCTTTCAGAGGACTTGCGCTATGAGACATGGAATTCATTCCCTGTCGGACTGTCGGACTCTGGGACTCAACGAGGGGCGAGTTGATGCTGGATTTATTTTGGTTTCACTCTTGACATTGACACTAATGTCAAGGTTTAAGCTACAGGAGTCATTCTACCAAATCAAATTTCCCCAATGACTCCCAATTCCCTCCCCATTTCTCGCCTCGCCGAAGAACATCCAGATGCTGTGACTGCCACCCTGTGCGGAATTCTCGTAATCTTGGGTTCCCTAGCCCTGCAATTCGGCTGGCTGGGTGTAGCCGTGTTAATCTTACCCGCGGCTTATGTTATCGGCGGCTATTCCAGTACCCGCGAAGGCTTAACTACGCTTTTTCAAGAACGCGAATTAGATGTAGATTTGTTAATGATTGTCGCTGCTTTGGGCGCGGCCGGTTTGGGGCTATGGCGGCAAGAATATCATTTAATTGTTGACGGTGCGGTGTTGATTTTAATCTTTGCAATTAGCGGCGCGCTGGAAGGTTATGCTATGCAGCGGACTGAACGCAGCATCCGCAGTTTGATGAGTTTGACTGCGGATACTGCTAGGGTGGTAATGTACGGCGGGGAACGGGAAGTTGCGATCGACAAATTGGAAATTGGCGATCGCATTTTAGTCAAGCCCGGAGAAATCATCCCCACAGATGCGATAATTATTGAAGGCTACAGTGCGATCGATCAAGCCTCAATTACCGGCGAATCCATGCCCGTGGAAAAAACCAGCGGCGATGAAGTCTATGCAGGTACAATCAACGGTGTCGGCGCGCTGAAACTCGAAGTGCATAAAACTCCAGAAAGCAGCTTGATTCAGCGAGTGATTCGGCTGGTTCAAGAAGCACAAACAGCAGCGCCGTCTTCTCAAATGTTTGTGGAAAAATTCGAGCGCGGTTATGCCAAATTAATTGTCTGTTTAGGCTTGCTGCTGGCAACTTTGCCGCCCTTTGTTTTGGGCTGGAATTGGGAAGAGACAATCTATCGGGCGCTGATTTTCTTAGTAGTCGCCTCCCCCTGCGCGCTGATGGCTGCGATTATGCCGGCGCTGCTTTCGGGAATTGCTAATGGGGCGAGACAGGGGATTTTGTTTAAAAGCGGCGCGCAATTAGAGATGATTGGTAAAGTAAGGGCGATCGCCTTTGACAAAACCGGAACTCTCACCACGGGAAAACCTGAAGTTATCCAAATTGTACCAGCAGCCGGATATAATGAAACAGAAGTTCTGCAATTAGCGGCAGCCCTCGAAGCTCATTCCGAACACGCGATCGCCTCCTCAATTGTCCGCGCCGCCCAGCAACAACAGTTACAATTGTCAAGCGCTACCGATGTACAAGCAAAAATCGGTCAAGGAATTGTCGGCAAAGTCAACAATCAAATCATTGCCATTGGTAAAGCCGAATTTGTCGAAGCAACTTCCGAATTGACTCAAATCAGCCAGCAGTTGCAAGCCGAAGGTAAAACAGTTGTTTGGGTGGCAAAAGGCGATCAGCTTTTGGGAATCATTGCAGTAGCAGATACCCTCCGCCCCGAAGCAGCAGCAACGGTAAAACGCTTGCAAAAATTAGGCGTAGAACATATAATTATGCTAACCGGCGACAACGAGCAAACAGCTCAACACATCGCCCGTAAATTAGGCATCAATGAAGTGTACGCCGAACTGTTGCCCGAAGACAAAGTGCAGGCAATTAAACAACTGCAAACCCAGTATCAAACTGTAGCAATGGTGGGAGACGGCATCAACGACGCCCCCGCCCTCGCTCAAGCTTCCGTGGGCATTGCGATGGGAATTTCCGGCAGCGATGTTGCTTTAGAAACTGCTGATATCGTATTAATGGCAGATAAGTTAGAGCAACTAGCTAAAGCAATTAGTTTAGGCCGCCGCGCTCAAAATGTTGTCAAACAAAACATTATTTTTGCACTCAGTTGCATTGTCCTATTATTGGCAGCTAATTTTTTCGGAAATATCACCATGCCTTTCGGCGTCATCGGTCATGAAGGGTCTACAGTAATAGTCACATTAAGCGGTTTGCGACTCCTCAGAAATTAGACAAATCGAGACAGAGGAAGAGTGATATCAAATCCGCTCTTCATCAGAATTATTAGTCTCTCTCTTCTCTTCCTCTGCGTTCTCTGCGTTCTCTGCGGTTAAAAATTCCAAATATTAAGAAAAACTACAATTTGTGTTTTGTTACTCAAAACACGCTAGGGTCAAAAGTATTAAATCATACCAAAACCTGAAGTTGCTCGAAAATGCAATAAAAATTAACCTAGAAAAAGTCTAGAAAATGGTAGAGAACTGATTGCACCAAGAGCAATGGAAAACAATTTTTCTGTTGGAGGCAATATGAACGAAAATGTCATTGGGGCCACGCGAAACGTTGCAATTGTTGGCCCTTATTTAAGCGGTAAAACCGCACTGCTGGAAAGTTTGCTTTCGGTGACAGGGACAATTACCCGCAAAGGAAATGTCAAAGAGGGTAACACAATAGGTGATAGTTCGCCGGAAGCACGCGATCGCCAAATGAGCGTAGAAGTAAACGCCGCCACCGCTGAATATCAAGGCGTCCGCTTCACATTTCTAGACTGTCCGGGTTCGGTAGAATTTGCCCAAGAAACTTACAATGCGCTGATTGGTGTGGATGCGGCGATAATTGTTTGCGAACCCGTTGCCGATCGCACTTTAACCCTCGCACCCCTGTTTAAATTCCTCGACGATTGGGAAATTCCCCACTTAGTTTTCATCAACAAGATTGATCGAGCTTACACAGACGAAACTACTTGTGGCACCAACTTCACCGAGGTAATCGACGCGCTCAAATCCGTTTCCAGTAGACCGATCGTACCTCACCAATATCCGATCGGCAAAAACGAACAAATCATCGGTTTTATCGACTTAGTAACCGAACAAGCTTACCACTACCATCCGGGCGCCGCCGCAGATCCCGTCCCGCTTCCAGAACACCTCAAAGCACAAGAAAGCGCAGCGCGGCAGCAAATGCTCGAAGAATTGGCGAATTTTGACGACCATTTACTCGAAGAATTGCTCGAAGAAATCAATCCCGACGCCGAAGAAATTACCCGCGATTTAAAGATGGAATTAGGCGCAGATTTAATTGTGCCAGTATTCATCGGCATCGCCGAACAAGATTTCGGCGTGCGGCCTCTGCTGGAAGCTTTGCTGAGGGAAGCGCCGACACCGGAAACCACAGCCGATCGCCGCGGCATTATACAAAGTGAAAACAAAGTTCTGGCTCAAATCCTCAAAACCTATTACACGCCGCAGGGAGGCAAACTATCGTTAGTGAGAATGTGGCGGGGGACGCTGGCAGACGGAGCAAATTTGAACGGCGTTCGAGTTAACGGTTTGTACCGCTTAACCGGCCAGCAAACGCAAAGTTTGCAATCCGTCAGCGCCGGAGAAATTGTGGCTGTGGGAAGGCTAGAAGGCTTGAAAACAGGCGATGTGCTGGGTTCGGAGGAATTATTGCCAAAAGCCGAAATTATCCCGCCTGTCTACGCACTGGCGATCGTCCCAGAAAAGCGCAACGATGAAGTTAAGCTGAGCTCCGCTTTAGCTAAATTGCTAGAAGAAGACCCATCTTTAGTCTGGGAACAGCACGGCGACACTCACGAAATTATACTTTGGGGTCAAGGCGAAATCCACCTGAAAGTAGCTTTAGACAGGTTGCGTCGCAAGTATAATTTGCCGATGGTAACTCACTTACCGCAAGTGCCTTACAAAGAAACCATCCGCAAACCAGCATCTTCCATCCACGGGCGCTACAAACACCAAAGCGGCGGGCACGGACAGTTTGGCGACGTGTATCTCGACATTCAACCGCAGCCTCGCGGAGAAGGTTTCAATTTCACCGACAAAATAGTCGGCGGAGTCGTCCCAAAACAGTACATTCCCGGCGTGGAAGTGGGAGTGCGCGAGTATTTGGATCGCGGCCCGCTGGGTTTCCCCGTGGTAGACGTAGCGGTGACGCTGACGAACGGTTCCTACCATTCTGTGGACAGTTCCGAACAAGCTTTCAAGCAAGCGGCGCGTTTGGCGATGCAGGAGGGAATGGCGAAGTGCGAACCGGCATTGCTGGAGCCGATCGCCAAAGTTGAAATTTGCGCTCCGAACGAGTGTACATCAAAGGTGTTGCAGTTGGTCAGCGGACACCGCGGCCAAATTCTGGGCTACGAAGGTAAAAAAGACTGGAAGGGATGGGATGCAGTTTCTGCTTATTTGCCGATCGCAGAAATGCAGAATTTGATCGTAGAATTGCGATCGCAGACAATGGGAGTCGGATTTTTTAATTGGGAGTTTGATCGATTGCAAGAAGTGCCGGAACCTTTAGCTAAGCGGGTTTTGCTAACGACTGGCGGCAATGGAAACGGTAACGGTAAAAGTTAGGTAATTGTCTTAAAAAACCCGGTTTCTTCAATAAACCGGGTTTTTGCAGGAGTTGCCATTAAAGTTTATTGCGATCGATTCCCCTTGGTCGGATTATTCAGTTAAGTTGCTTAACGCTGAAATAATATTCTGAGCTAGCATTAAGGCAGTTTTCGCTTCTTTTTGTAAGTTAAACATAGTATCTTCATAATCAGCTTTATTCCTAATGCCTCTCAATGTGCTTAAATTTTCACCTATTTTGGCCATATTTTTCATTTTATGTGGGTGGTAGATAAATTCTTGGGCTACATATTGATGTTCGTTGATATCGCGATTCTTACGAAAAAGTCTTGGGTCTTTTTCAATGTCGCGCAAGTAATTTCGCGCTAGGCAAAATGTCGAATAGTAGGCTCTACTTATCGCCGAGCGCAACTTGGCTTCTCTGTTAGCTGAACTGTCACTATTCGTGGCAGCTAACTCTTGAGCTAAATTCAAATATTCCGACCAATCAAATCTCATTTGACTCCCATTCAAGGCTAATATGTAAATCATTTTTGGGGGCAGCTATTTTAGCTTCGAGCCACCAACTATCATCAAGGATGTTTAACTTTGCAAAA
This sequence comes from Microcoleus sp. LAD1_D3, assembly GCF_036702135.1. Taxonomy (NCBI): domain Bacteria; kingdom Bacillati; phylum Cyanobacteriota; class Cyanophyceae; order Oscillatoriales; family Microcoleaceae; genus Microcoleus; species Microcoleus sp. LAD1_D3. The sequence goes on from NZ_JAUBSB010000037.1 coordinate 37,333, forward strand.
GCTTCCTCTACTTCGAGTTTAGTGTAGATAGCAATCCACAGCGATCGCCAATTGGCAATTTCTGGATCGGTTTTCACTTCTAACCCTAATCTTTCCGTAGGAAATAGTTCTCTAATCTTAGAATGAGCTTCTAAAATCAAAAGTGCGATCGCTTCTTGCTCGATGATGATTTTAAAACTTTCTACGGGGTTTTCAACCGCGTACAGGCTTTTGATTTGATTAAATGATGCAATTAAATTGTCAAAGGCTGTAGCTATTTCAGAGGAATTTTCCGCTTCTCCTTGTGGCTGAGGAAAGGAAGGGCTTAAGTTTCCAGCGTCAGTGCTGTAAATGCTGTCACTTGTCGGCTGGTAGCGTTTGTCTTTTGATTTTGCTTGGTACTGCTCTTTTAAGTCGAGGCGTTCTCTTGTGTAAATTTCGTTGATAGTAGTGTTTTGTCCGGCTAATTTTTCAAAAGCTAATATCGCAGAACTTATGATACTATCTTCCAACTCGCCAAGTTGAATAGATGAATCTAGTTGAGCTAAAGTAGCCCCAATGGCTTGTAGCCGAATAATATCTGTTGCTTTCATAATAGTCGATGGTTGGGAAGTTAGGGATTAACTTTACCAGTAATCGTGAAACCTGCCCAGTGATAGAGAGCGGAATAAGGCGGTTCATCAGACTCCATTTTAGCATCATTTCTGCGAATTAGGTTAGCTTCGTCTCTCAAATTTTCACTGCAACCGGAATTGTACGTTACTTTAGCCAATTCGAGATACCAGTCGGATAGTTTGCTGTAGGTAATAGTTCGGAGCCATTTTTGCGATTCTTTGAGGGCTAGTGCCGGATGCAACTTATTTTGGCAACGCTGTTCGTTGAGAATTTGATAGAATCGAATCATGATTAAAGCACTAGATATCTCATCAACTATCCAGAGAGTGCTGAGGGCGTAAACAGCACCCGCCGCTAAAAAACTGCTGGCTAAACCGACAAATTCATCTATCAGTTCGTCTTTTCCTGTTATGCCAGTTTCGCAAGCAGAAAGGCCGACTAGATAATAGCTTTTCAAATCGGATTTGGCGATTTCTTCTGAAGTTAGAGGCTGTTTGTTTTTCAGGATTAGCGCTGACTCGGACGGCTTTTTTGTGTTGTGGTAAGCATGACCTGTAAAATGGAATAGACCTCTTGCAAAATAATTTTGTGCTATTATAGAAAGTTTAGCCAATTTTATAATCTAGCAGGCTGGGCAAGTTTAAGGAGATGCCCATCAACCCAATAATTCAAAGTTTGACCTAAATTTGAGCAAACTTTTAAGGATAACACATATTTTTTTTGCAAGAGGTCTAATATGTCAGCAGGTTGTTGCAGAGCTTCTTTAAGACGATCGGTGGTAGCTTTTGAACTGGGAATGGTATTGCAGCAGTTAAGGTAAAAATTCGCGATCGCCGGGGCTTCTATTTCCGCAAAAAGTAATGGATCGGGGCTTTCTACCAACAGCAGAGACATTGAAGGTGAGGGTTTTCTGTCTAGTCTGTCTATCCCAACTTGGATGCTGGGCAGATAAGTGATAGTGAAAAGATTATCGGAGAATAAAATTTGCAGTGGCAACAGGTGCAAGTCGCGGTGGGGAATTAAAATTAAGTGTTGGATATTGGTGAGGTGCGTACAAATTTCGGGAATTTTGAGGATGTCAGCGAGTTGTTGCAATTGCGCTGTCATTGACTCGCGCCAGGGAAGGGATTCTTTGCTTTGCTGTTTGCTGGTAGTTTTGCCGTAATTTTGATAGTTGGTTTTCCAGTTTTTTAGCCATTTTTCTAAACTCAGACTGTTATCCTTTGGGAATAAGTCGCACAGAGGTGTGGAAATAACTTCAAACTTTTCTAGGGTAATGATAAAAGCAGTCAGGGAAACTGGGCTGAGATGCCAGTAAATAATCGCAGTTTCGGTGTTGTTTGCCAGTAAGTCTCGGATTTGCGGATAAGTCGGGCTTTCGGTACGGTTTTGCCAACCTGCGCGCATCCATTGCAGGCAAAAGTTTTTCCTGGCTTCGGCTTTTTCCAGTGCTTTTACCTTGTCGCCCGACTGAATGAGGGTATCGACTTCTAACTGGTAAAGTTCGGCAAATTTGCGCTTGAGTCGCAATTTTATTTCGGGATGAGTTTCATTGTCTAAAATTAAATTTTCTAAGACGGTAGTAGCTTCGGTAAGGTACTCGTTGGTTTTGGGATCTCCCAAGCTGCGGCAGACGGTAATTAAGTCTTGCAATACTTCTAAATAAGTTTCTGGGATCAGGGGTGATTTCAAGAATTCGCGGGCTTGTTCGTAGCTGGCTTTGGCTTTGTGGAAAGATTCAAAATAAGTGGCTGTTTGTTTGCCGTGTTTGTAGTGTGCCTTGCCTTTTTGGTAGTTCAATATGCCACCAGCGAGGCGATAGTCGCGGTTGCTGGGGAGATATTTCTGTAAGCCTTCATCCCAGTTTTGAATGGCTTTATGGTAGCGCCCGGAGTTGAAAAATGCCGAACCTCGATTCGCCCAAGCTTGCCAGAATTGATTGCCTGTAATTTCTAAGGCTGTCTCGAAGGCTGCGAGCGCCTCTATATTGCGGGCCAAACCTTTTAGGGCATTGCCCAGATTGTTCCAGGCCAAGGGGAATTTGGGGTCAATTTCTAAGGCCGTCTCCAAGGCTGCGAGCGCCTCACTGTAGCGACCTAGATCATTTAGGGTAGTGCCCAGCCCGTTCCAGGCAAAGTGGAATTTGGGGTCAATTTCTAAGGCTGTCTCGAAGGCTGCGAGCGCCTCACTTTGGTGACCCAAATCATTTAGGGTAACGCCCAGCCCGTTCCAGGCAAAGTGGAATTTGGGGTCAATTTCTAAGGCTGTCTCGAAGGCTGTGAGCGCCTCACTTTGGCGACCCAAATCTCTTAGAACATTGCCTAGCCCGTTCCAGGCCATCTGGAATTTGGGATCAATTTTTAAGGCTGTCTCGAAGGCTGTGAGCGCCTCACTTTGGCGACCCAAATCATTTAGGGTAAGGCCCAGGTTGTTCCAGGCTATGTGGAAATTGGGGTTAATTTCTAAGGCTTTCTCCAAGGCTATAATCGCCTCACTGTTGCGGCCTAAACCATTTAGGGTAATGCCCCGCCCGTTCCAGGCATCGTAGTCTTCGGGGTTAATTTCTAAGGCCTTCTCGAAGGCTGCGATCGCCCCTCCTAAATCTCCTGCATAATAGCGATCGACTCCTTGCTTATATAATTCTAGAGCCTCTTGACTGATTCCTCTTGCTATGAGTTCTGACTGCGAGATTGAGTAGGGTTGGTTAGCATCTGATGAATTATCTGTAGAAGAAACACTCAAACTTTCCCCAGCCAACAATCGAGTAACAATATTTTCACTTATAACCGATCGCCCTTCCTCATCCTTCCGATTCAAACTCTCCCCAGCCAACACTTCCCTGCCGATATTGCCAGCCACCTCACTAATTTTCCCGCAATTCATTTCACCCAGCCGCACCATTCGCCCACCCAATTCTAAATTCGTTTCCGGGGATACCAGCAACCTTTCTCCAAATTCTTGCAGCCAGTTTTCCCACTCAGCATCATTGATTTTGCTGCTGATTAAAAAGCCTTTAATATCGCCCCGACTCCAGCCTTGTTCAACACCCTCTAACAGTTGCAAAAATTTCTGTTCGTATTCCCCAAAAGTGCGAATCGGAGTTGGCTTTGGCGGTGGGGGTGCTGGTTTGCGGAAATGTCGCTGAATTTGCCGCCACAGGTTGAGGATGCGTTGCCAAATTTGTCGGAACATTGGCTGGGTGGGTGAGATGTTGCTGGAGATTGTAGCAGATTTTGAGGTTGAATGTACGTTGCGGTAGGGGCGGGTTTTACGAATAATATATAACGATGACCCACGATCTATAAAAACCCGCCCCCACCCACGGTCAATCGGAATGTACATTTCGATTGTTTGTTGGGTTGGGCGGGTTTTTGAGATTGTTTTTTTCAGGCGATTATGGTTGCTAAAACCCGCCCCTACGATCGCACAAATTATACGATCGCGAATCAACGAGACATGATACTCGTGCCGTAGGGACACGGCATTGCCGTGTCCCTACCTCTGCTAAAGTCCTTACTACAAAATATCTTCTTCCTTACCCTAAAAAGAAATAATCAAGTAACCGTTTTGGAACTTAGCACCAGTAACAGACTTCCCAGTTAGCGCCGGAGGCAGCAAAATATTGCGCCGCTGATCGCCCGCTTCGATCGTCACTTCCGGCCCCGATTGAATCAATTTAATTTCTTTCTTGTCAAACCCAGGCAAAAACAAACTAACTAGACGCTGTGCAATGTTTATGTTAATGGGTTGAGGAGCTTTTGCGGCCTGAGAAAAATCGGGCAAAGCATCAATTAGCGGCTGCCAATTATTGTCACTGTGCGCCGGAACCGAAACAGCCGTCAAAGGATCAAACTCCGCAGTAATAGCTTCTGTAACCGATGCTTGATTAACAATGACACCGCCCACAGTCAAGCCAACTTGTTGAGAACTTCCCCAAAGATAGCGGGCAGTTGCGATCGCACTTGCATCCCCAGTCGTCACCAAAAAAGCCGCCGTGCGGTTGGGATCTGCCAGCGTTTCCTTACCCTTATCCAAAAGATTATCGACTTGCTTAGTAGATTGAAAAGCATTGTCTCCCGACAAATCCACAGTCAACACGGTACTGACAACCGGTTGAATAAAAGGTGAAAGCGCTTTCACCAAATCCGAATCTACCAAAACTTGACGGAACCTGCGGATGTACCAACTCAGAATTTCCGGCATTCCCAGCATCCGCAGCGTATCCATGCCGCCATTGCCGTCATAAACAATTACATCGTATTGTTTGCTGTCGTCGTATTCCCGAAGTTCGTTCAACGCCAGCGCGCTGTCCATTCCCGGTAACACTCCTAATTCTTGACCGTAAATCTCCTTGAAAAACGGAGTACGGACATATTGAGCTTCTAGTTGTTTAATTTCGTCCCACCTGCGTTCTAGCAGCGGCGCGCTTTGCACCTGAACTGCTTTGAGGTTGGGGGCGATTTCCTGGGGGCTGAGAGTCAGGGGAGTCCCTAGCAGAATGCCCAATGCAGGGCCCGGATCTTGGCCGAGCAGCAGAACTCGCTTGCCTTGAGCCGCGTATTTTTTAGCTGTTGCGATCGCGATCGTACTGCGGCCAGTGCCGCCTTTGCCCAAAAATGTCAAAATCAAAGCCATTTTCTGTTCTCACTGCCAAAGCTTACTCTTTAACATTTAAGCGCAACCTTCAGCCAGAGTGGGGGAGGGGGGAGAGTGGAGGAAGAGGATAGTGGGAGAGTGGGAGAGTCGGAGAGGGGAAGAATTGGGAAAATTTTTCCTCTTCCTTCTTCCTTCTTCCTTCTTCCTTCTTCCTTCAACATCTGCTAAACGGGTTCTAGCTCATCTTCAAAGAACCAAGTCGAAAAACCGTCAAACTTGACAACCACGCCTACTCCGCTACCGTCAACCATTCTAAATCCGTCAACAGTGCCTACGGGATTCTGCTTTATCTTGCCCACTATATTTGGAGGTATCCGATCTCTGAGACGGCGCACCTTCACTCTCTGACCTACTTCTATTGCCACGGAAATTATTCTCCTGCTCTATATAACCTATATACAACCGTTTATTTTACAGTTTGGCGTCTACTTCGGAACAGCAACACCCTCCGTCGATCGCTCCCTAGGATTTTCCATCGAAATTTCCCCTAACTTTCCCTAAAAAACGGTATTCTAGTCGGAGTTTGTCGATCGTCTACCCTGATTCGCTTGGGTTTGCTTCATAATGTTCCACAGCGGCAAGCTCCACTGGCAGAGGCTGTTCACCACTTAGATAATTATTTTTTATTGAGTCGCAAAAATAAGTTTTTTATTAATTGCCACAACTACAGGATTTCTCCCCAATTAGTCATCCTTCAGGCAGAAGCCAAAAGACATTCAAAAGCAGTAATTAATTTTATGTTTGCTATATATAAATCTGCCCTCTCTGACGTTGACAACGGCGAAATTTCATGCTGTAAAAGCCTTTGAGTCTGGTTTGCCAAATTTCGCGAAGGTCAGATTTTAGTAAAGTGCCATGTTGTAACAGTTTACTAAAATCTGACCAAAAAAATAAGTTTTAATGCTAAACTTTCAGGCTGATAAAGTTTATTTTTGCTGCTGTGTTACGGCATAAAAAATGGAACGATTGCCGGATTTAGGGTGTGTGATACAGGAAAGGAAGTCTAGAAACTTCAATATGACAAAATTGAAATTATGAATAAAATTTTTACCTGTGGGCGATCGACCCAAATTCCGCTCCTAAGTTTGTCCTTGGCTGTGTTCGCCAGTCTGCAGCTTGGTCGTGCGACGATCGCCAGTCCGCTCTCTCCATCCCCCAAACAGCCGTCGATCGCTACTAAAATTATCTCGGTAGATGGAGTGCCAGCATTGCCAACCGACTCAAAATCTCCAAAAAATCCGGCAACAGTGGCAGCGAATTCATCCCCAGCAGAGACGATAAAGGCTCAGGGAACAGCGACGGGACGATCGCTCGAAATAGAAGAAATTCGCGGTACAGTCAGCTTTAAAGGGCGGCCAGCGGTCGTGGGCGATCGGCTACTCGCCCCCGGAGACGAAATCATCACCGGCCCCAATTCCACAGCCCGTTTAGGCATCGACAACAACATCGGCGTGGTGGAAGTTTCCGAAAAAACCGCAGTCAGGATATCCAGTTTGTCAAGCAGTGCAGGTGGCGAAAAAGACACAGCGATTTTTGTCAGCAGGGGGCGAGTCAGGTTGTCGATCGGCAGAAATGCTGCGACAACTCCCGCAGCCAACACCTCAACAATTATCCCGCCGAACCAAATAGTCGCCCTCAATACCTTCAGCGGACTCGGCAAATCCAGTCAAATTGCCCAACAAAAAAGTTCTGCCAAAACCGCCCCAGTCAGGGTTGAAACCCCAGAAGGCGTTGCCGGAGTCCGCGGCACCTCCTTTGGCGTCAGCGTCGCCGGAGGCAAAACCGCAGTCGAAACGATTGAAGGTGCAGTCGTAGTATCCGGCAACACCGACTCGGAAGTAGTTGTCAACAGCGGTAACGCCACGACTATTTTCCCTCTAACCTCGCCCGTGGCGCCCTCCGCCAGCCCTCGCCTAGCTCAACTTAAAGTCCGCAGGTTGTTGAGATTTAGCGGCAATATCTATCGCCTCAGCGGTCAAATTAACCCGATCGACACAGTTTATGTCAACAACGAAGAGATTAAGAGCGATCGAAATGGCAACTTCAAAATCCAAGGAATTTTACCTCCAAGCCGCCGCCTCCAAATCGTAGTGCGAGGGCCGTCAGTCACAGAACGGCACTACAGCCTCGCCGTTCCCTAAACAACCTCTCTCAGAGCAAATGGCGCGGCCAATCTCTGAGGATCTGAGTTAGATCGTAAGTTTTATTTGAGTTGATTATTTCGTGTAGGGGCGAAGCATTTCGCGGTGAAACTTCGTAAGCCCAGCCGCGTCTAAATCTTAAAGTCAAGTTTAATGCAATTATTGTGAGGTGTCCCGCCAGCCTACAAAAATAATTTAGATGCCCAACAAATTAGTCAAAATAAAGAAACTTGGCGTTAACCTTTCGCCATTACGGTATTGTAAGACTTCATAACTCTAATATGCGTTCCGGTTGCATCGGAATAATAAAATCGAGTCAACAGTTAACACTCAACCATTCAGTTTTTCGATACCGAGTCAAGAGTCAACAGTTAACAGTTAACAATCAACAGGAGTGCAACCGGAATTGATATATAGCAATCCTCCCATCATGTGTGAATTTATTACTCCCTCCCCTTGATAAGGGGAGGGTGGGGGTGGGGTAAAAAATTTACGACTCCTCCAAGGATTGATATAACTCCTCTCCAAGGTCGGACTCGAATGTCAATGATTCCGTCAAAATAATTGCATGAAGTTCAAAGAATGGATTGGTAATCTCAAACAAAATCAACTGCTCGGCCTGCGGCAATATATAGCTACAAACCCTCCCTGGATGACAGGGGCAGTAGTAGGTATAATGTCTGTCGCCATGATGCAAGTGGGAATGTGGAAACCCCTTGAATATTTGGGATACAAAACGCTATTTCAAATTCGAGAATCGGGAATTTTTCCAAATCCGGGATGGGATCAGAGAATTGTAGTAATTGCGATCGAACCGCATTCCTTGCAAGAATACGGTCAATTTCCTTGGCCCCGCAACCGCTACGCCCAACTGCTAGAAGCACTGAAAAAATCTCCCCCTACAGCAGTTGGTTTTGACATTCTTTTCCTCGATCCAAGTCCGAAAGATGATATTTTAGCCGCAGCAATTGCCGCCAACGGCAAAGTTGTACTCCCTAGAACCATCAAAGAAGAACCCATAGCATCTTTAAAAGCAGCCGCCGCAGGTGTCGGCCACATCGGGCAAGAAGCCGATAGCGACGGTATTACCCGCGAGTCAAAAATCTTTCTCAAGGGGATTCCTAATTTCGGTTTAGCAATGACTCACAGGTACAATGCTGCTAATCCCCAAGATCCAGTATTGCTTCCACAGTCAAAAAATAAGCAGGAAAAAAAAGTTTGGATTAACTGGCCGGGGAAAACAGAAAATCTATCTACCTATGCTTTTGTTGATGTCGTAGAAGGTAGAATTCCCGCAGACGCTCTGACCAATAAGTTAGTTTTAGTGGGCATAGTTGCTACGGGTTTCGACCCCATATCTTCACCTCTCAACAAGACTACGGCTGGGGTTTATTTATATGCAGCGTTGGTTGACAATTTGCTCAATCAACGCTTGCTGCAGCGCCTGCCGGTACTGGTAGAAATTTTGTTATTGTTGGGGATTGGCCCGCTTACCGCTTTGGTTCTGTGCAAGCGAGGTGTTAAAGAGAGAATTGCGATCGCTCTCGGTTTGCCTCTTGTTTGGATTGTGGCTGCTGCTTTGCTATTTGGCTTCTTTTTTTGGTGGGTTCCGATTGCCGCACCCATCGGCACCCTCATTTTATCTGGCACTGCTTTGCAACTGCGGGAACAGCACGAAAAGCAGCAGTTGATGAGGTTATTTGAAAAGCACGTCGCTCCGGAGACAGCTCAGCTTATTTGGGAACGCAAAGCTGAGATATTTGAACAGGGAGAACTCGAACCTCAAGAACTTACAGCAACGGTGCTGTTTATGGATATTCGTAGTTTTACTTCGATTTCCGAAAAAATGCGGCCGCGGGATTTGCTCACCTGGTTGAACAATTATTTGGAAGCGATGACCAACTGTATTATGGATCACGGCGGCGTTGTAGATAAATACATCGGTGATGCAATTATGGCAGTTTTTGGGGTGCCTTTTTGCCATACCGAATATCGACAAATTCAACAAGATGCTTTGAATGCAGTTGCGGCTTGCATTGCGATGCACGAAAAGCTGCACGAAATTAACCAGCAGCTTAGAATTGACCGCAAACCTTTAATTAAGTTTGGCATTGGTTTGCATACCGGACAGTTAGTTGCTGGCAGCGTCGGCGGTTCCCGGCGTTTGAATTATTCTGTGATCGGCGATGCTGTCAACGTTGCTGCTAGATTGGAGGCTATGAATAAGGAAATTGTTTCTGACAGTCCTTTTAATTTGTTGGTGACGGGGAGGACTTTTGCTTACGTGCGCGATCGCTACGAAGGCCAAAAAGTAGGATCAATTCAATTGCGCGGCAAAAGACAAGAGACTGTGGTTTATGCTATTTTGGGTGAAAAGCATTAGTCAGTTGTCAGTTGTCAGTTGTCAGTTGTCAGTTGTCAGTAGGGAAAATTACCTTTTTCCCAATTGCTCATTAGAGATTCCCAATTGCCCATTAGACATTCCTAATGACTACTGACAACTGACCGAAAGCATCCAGGATACAAGCCCCCGGATTCATCCGTGGAGAAATAAAAAACCTGTATCCGATAAACAAGCCGCCGAATTTATCCGTGGGGTCAATGCTTCAATTCTTTAATCTAAAATCTAAAATCTAAAATCTAAAATCGATTGACCAATCTAATCAAACACGCTTAGTCGCAGAGTTTTAGCTATTTGTTCTAACAGAAATAAGCCGCCGACCGAATTTCCGTCTTTATCCAAGGGCGGACTGTAAAAGCCGATCGCACCTTGACCCGGAATTACCGAGAGCATTGCCCCGCTAACTCCCGATTTGGCCGGCAGTCCCACCCGCAGCGCAAAGCCGCCCGATGCTTCATACAAACCGCAAGTGGCCATCAGTGCTTTGACAGTACGGCAGTTTTCCCCCATTGCTCGATCGCCACTATTTACCAAAACCATCCCCAGCTTAGCTAAATCCTCCACAGTTCCCGACAAACAGCAGACGCGATTGTAGGTTTCTAAAGCAATTTCCGCATTTTGAATATAACCCGATTCTACCATTTTTAAGGCGAGATTCCAATTATTTTGATTCGTTTTTTTTTTCACTGAATCGAGCATTAACTCGTCAACAAATAACTGACTGTTTGCCTGTTGATTCAGCCAAGTTCGCAAGTTTTGACAGCGCGCCACAGCATTTTGACCGGGCATCAAAGACGCTAGGGCGATCGCCCCGCTATTAATCATCGGATTTCTAGGCTTCCCTTGGTCTATTTCGAGTTGAGTTAAAGAATTGAAAGGCAGTTCCGAAGGCTCGCAGCCAACGCAGTCAAATACCGCTTTTTCGCCCAATTCGCACAGCAAATAAAGCAGCACGAAGGGCTTGATTACACTCATCAGCGGGAATGTTTGAGCAATACTACCCCAACTCAAAATTTGACCGTCAATTGCCCGCATTTGCACGGCAAACCTTTGTCTGTCTGCTCGCGCAAGGAGAGGTATGTAGGTAGGGATTTGACCGGATTTACTGCGATTTATTGCCTCTTTTGCCCAAACTTGCAGTTGTTCGGGTTGCAGGCAAGATAATTTGCTTGTGGATATTTGCACTCTCGATTATTTCGCTCATTTGAAATTTTAGATTGACATTCCTGGCGCGATGTTGAGCCGGAAACCCGGTTTATTAACCGAATTGCATCACTTGGACCCGCTGCGGGAAGAAATTGGGTTTGTTCGGGGAGATAAACCAAGCTCGAACTTCAGGCTATTGACGTTTCGACCCGCCGGGAGCAAATAAATTTTTCATAAAAAACCTGTACTTTGCATAAAAATCTCCCCTTCACCCCGATATATAAGTAGCAGCTTCAAGGCAACGCTGCTAGCCAAAACAAACAAGCCCTAGCTTGAAATGCCTTCAGATTCTTATGTTTAAGCCCCAGTAAGGGGCGGGGTGCATATTTAACTTAATTCTTTCAGAGTTCGCAAAATCCTGTCCGGAAAACCCCCGAACCTTTAAGAATGTACTATCCAACCGGATCTACCCAAACCAGGATAAAAAAATGGCAGATGAAGCGAAAGCAGAAGCACCAAAGCCCGCTCCAATGATTTTTAAGGGTGTGTGCAAGGAGGGAGTTCTCAAAGGCAAAGAAATTGAAGGCAAACTAGATATCAAAGTCAACGTTGAATCTGTCACAACCCCAGAAGCACCGCCCCAAAAATCCAAGTGGGAGCCAGTTATCTTTTGGGTATTGTTTGCAGTCATGGCAAACTTGATTGTCGGCGACCCCGCCGGAATGAGAAAATACAGCTCCCCACAAAGGTCTCATTCTCATCAGATTTTAAACCAATCTGGGGAGCAGTCGCTGTTGCCTAAGAAAAACACCAGCAACTTGCCACTTTAAGCTCTGGGAGCCTGCCAGCCACGCAAATAGTAATAGAAAGACCCGAAATATTCATCGAATACTCGCGTCGTAGTTACCAAAGCTTCTGCACTAGGCAAAAAATCTCCCGCGTCTAAGCGGAGTCTATTGGATTTCCCTCGTGAGGTGGGTTGAAAAGTGTAGAAGTCGGTAGCCCTAGGAATCACCTGGATTCCCATATTCGCAAAAGCGAGGCTGGCACGGCGCATCTGAATCGCAGATGTTACCAGGATTACTTTGCGCGGGGCGCCACGGCTGTCGAGTATTTTTCTCACCTCTTCAGCGCTGGTGCGTATGTTGCTGCCGTTATCGTCGAGAACGATACTGCTGCGCGGCACGCCCATGTTGTTTGCCAGCAAAGTCTCGATATCCTTAGCTTCGCCAACATAACCCTCCAACTCGGGCCTCGGACCAGCGGTAACGATGACCATAGGTGCCAGTTGTTTTCTGTACAAAACGGCAGCATAGGGCAAGCGATTGCCTGTATCTGTTAGTTGAATTGCCACTCGGTTGGGGATGTGAGGCTGAGTGGTTCCCTTGCCCAGCAGGACGATCGCCGCTGCGGTTTCGTCGCAGCAAACTGTGCGGACAGCCGCGGCAGCGTCCCGTTCTGCTTGCTCAGCGAACCAATAAGCGACAACTGGCATACTCGAAAGGATCAAAACTAGCAACGCTGCCAGGATCATTCTCGGCGCTGGGTTGCGGATGCCCCCGTTCGTGATCAGCGCCGATGCAATCACCAGCAGCGTGATTGAAAAACCCAGCGGCTTAAAGAAGAAGGCTATTAGGCCGAAAATCGCTGCTCCGACCGGGGTGTCTGGCGCAAAAAAAGCTAGAATCAAAAGGCTGATCAGCAGCAAAACGCGCAGCCGATCTAATAATGGATTGTCTTTGCCCCCTGATTGCTCCCACCACGATCTGAGCAGTGAGAACAGGAGGAATAGAAATAGAATGCGAGCTAACAGTTCTGGCATCTTGCAATATTCTGTGTCTTCATAAATTAGTACAGAAGTTTTGGAAACGAGCGCTAATTTAACTGCGGTAGGAAATACGGGCATCGGTGGGTTTTTAACTTTCGCGAATAACGCAGTCCGATCGCATTTATCCTGATGCTCGCTTCCGATCAGCTATCAACTATTGGTTGCAGGCTGCAAGCCCGCTACTTCCAGTCACAGATTGCTGACAGTTAATTGGTAATTGATAACTGGTAATGGTTGATTGATAATTGGTAATGAATCGAGCACGCCGCAGGTGAAATTGGCAATTCAACTCTGCTTTCTCCTGCCTGCTTTTTTTCGCCATTACCTGTTACCCATTCACCAATCCCAATTTATCGGCGCTTCAGTTGATTCCGAATTGCCTGCGTTACCGTTTGAATTACTTTAACACGAGCATAATACTTGTTATCGGCCGCAATTAGCGTCCAGGGAGCAGCCGGTGTGCTGGTGCGCTGAATCATTTGATTCACCGCCACTTCATAATAATTCCACTTTTCCCGATTCCGCCAATCTTCGTCGGTGAGTTTGTATTGTTTAAATGAATTGTTTTGTCGCTCTGTAAACCGCTTTAGTTGCTCGTCAGGACTGATGTGCAGCCAGAATTTAACTAAGACACAACCGAAACTGGTGAGTTGCTCCTCAAATTCGTTGATTTCCTGATAAGCTCGGCGCCATTCGGGTTCGCCGGCAAATCCTTCGACTCGCTCGACCAGAACTCTACCATACCAACTACGATCGCAAATGCTGATTTTACCAGCCGTTGGCAGCCGTCGCCAGAACCGCCAGAGGTAGTGATGCGCTTTTTCTTCGTCTGTCGGGGCCCCAAAGGCATTAACGATATAACTGCGGGGGTCTAATATGTCCGTCAAGCGTTTGATTGCTCCTCCTTTACCGGCAGCGTCCCAACCTTCAAACATCACTAACACGGGGATTTCCTCTTCGTAGATGCTTTGTTGGAGTTTCCCAAAACGGGTTTGTTCTTCGCGAAGTTGCTGTTTGTATTCGTCGGGCGACAGCGATTGAGTTAAATCTACTTGGGCCAGCAAGTCGGGTTCGGTGGGTTGCAACCTTTCTTGAGGTGGCAATTTCACAGGTGCAGATTGCATCGGCAGTCTGTCTAAGGCTTCTGTAATTGTCGCTGCCATTTGCGTTAAAACTTTGACTCTCGCCCACCGTTGACAATCGCCTTCTACTAGCGTCCAAGGTGCGGGGCCCGTGCCGGTTTGGGCTACCATTTCTTCGGCAAAAGTTGTGTATTCTTCGTATTTTTTGGCTTGTTTCCAATCTTCGGGCCGCACTCGCCAAGCTTGTAAGGTGTCGTCTTCTAGTTTTTTGAGCCGATGCTTGAGTTCTTTTTTGCTGAGGTGAATCCAAAATTTGGCAATTGCGGCGCCGTCATCTACCATCTGCCGCTCGAAGGCGTTGATTTGCCGGATGGCTGTCGGTACTTCTGCGTCGGAGACTCGATCGAACAACCGATCTTCTAAAAGATGAGTGTACCAACTGTGGTAAAAAAAACCAATTTTGCCGCGGGCGGGGAGTTTCTGCCAAAACCGCCACAGGAAAGGATAGCCCATTTCTGCATCTGACGGCGGCCAAATCGGATGGACGGCAAACCCGCGCGGGTCCATGTACCCCACCATTTTTTTTACCAGCGCGCCTTTGCCGGCGGCTGCCCAGCCTTCGAGCACGATAATTGCGGGCAATTTTTTTTCCCTGCAGGCCAGTTGGAGCGATCGCAACTGTTGCATTAAAATTTCTATCTTGGCATCATAGGTTTCTTTATCCAGGGAAATATCTATATCGAGGTTGTCGAGCATATTTACCTCATATTAATCTGTAAAAAACAGTTTAACGTTAGTTTAACGTTAGGATAAAATTAAATCCTCAACTCCGGGAAAAACGTTATAAAAATTACAGTTACGGCTGGTTAAAAGCGCGGTGCTTCTGCCGAATCCAGGCTCCCGTTAATAGTAACAGAACTTCTATTACATTAAACTTGCAAAAAAGAAACGCAGCGGTTATAGTTGAACTAGGCCACTTTTTAATAGGTTCAACTTCTCCTCTCCCCCAAGCGGGCGAGTTAACAGGAGGAGCAACAAATCCCTGAAACAGGATTTATTGTAAAACAGAGCAAAAGTAAAAACCAACTACCCAGTGGGGGTGACAACTTCTTTACTTAGCTTCATCAAATTTATTTAAACAACAGTTAGTCAAGCACCAGCCTTGATAACTTTGAGGAAGCTGCTTGCGAACATTGGGCGCTCCTCCAGTCTGAGACTCACATACAAAACTAGCCCAAAAAGGCAAACCGATTTTTATGATTGCGCTATGAGATAAAACCTGAAAGCCTGGGTGATATAAACAGGTTTCTGAGTTTTATCGACACCATTTTCAAATACTAAAAACAGTTTAGATGCGGGCTCGTGTGCCCGCCCCACAAGAGTATTTATTTCTTGTGGAACAGGCCGGAAAGCCTGTTACTGACATTTGTGCAAAATGTCTGAATTACTGTACTTGTTTGCCAATACCCATTAACAGGAACAGTCCGAAATTACGGATTGTAAGTTTTCTATGAATATCTTGACAACACGCTCCTACAGGGGCGAAACTGACTGGTGCGCGATCGCCAATTTGATTGATGCTTGCGAAGCAGTCGATCGACTCGGCGAAGAAGTCTCAGCAACTGAACTCAAGCTAATACTTGATGCACCAAAACTCGACCAAGCCCGCGACGTGCAGTTGTGGGAAGATGGTAATTACAAACTAATCGGTTTAGCACTCCTAGATATGCCCGATTCGCCAGAGGAAATAGACGCTTGTCTCTGGTTTTACGTGCATCCAAACGTGCGCGGCGCAGGTTTGGAAAAAGACATAATTAAATGGGGCGAAAAGCGGCTGCGCGAAGTAGGAAAAGAACGCAATTTGCCGGCAAAATTGCGTACCTACAGCCGTGAGGACAAAACCGATGAGATGCGGCTGTTAGAGAAACAGGGCTTTGAAGTCGATCGCTATTTTTGGACAATGGCCCGATCCCTCGCCGAACCGATTCCCGCGCCGGAATTCCCTGCGGATTTTGCACTAACACACGTATCGGGAGAACAAGACATCCAACCCTGGGTAGAAATGTTCAACCAGTCATTTATCGATCACTGGAATCACCACGATTTAAATGCGGAAACCGTGCGTTATTGGATGCAAGACGCCAATTATCAGCCGGAATTAGATTTGATTGCTGTTTCGGGCGATCACAAATTTGCTGCTTTCTGCGACTGTCAAATCAAACCCCAAAAAAACGCCCGCAGCGGCACAAAAGACGGTTGGATTGAATTGTTGGGTACGCGGCGCGACTTTCGGAAAATGGGTTTAGGAAAAGCGATGCTGCTGGCGGGTTTGCACTCCTTAAAAGCGGCGGGTGCAAATACTGCGAAACTCAGCGTCGATGCTGACAGTTTGACGGGAGCGACAAAGCTTTACAAATCAGTCGGTTTCCGCCCGATGGAAACTTGGATCGAGTGGGCAAAAGCCGTGTAATATCAAATCTGGTTAGATATCACATCTTGCACCATTAGCAATAAGTTTTTCAAGAATAGACAAGATGCCTGTTCCACAATAAACTTAATGTTTTGTGGAACAGGCATCTTGCCTGTTCGCAAGAAGCGAGACCGTCGCACTGTGTCATTGTTCGCTTTGTTTGGTGACTTCGACATAAATATGTTCTAATCGCACCGGATACCGAGCGATTGAGTCAATAGAAATCCCCTCGAACAGCAAAATAATCTCTTTTAATTCTAAACGTTCCGGCAGCCAAAAAGCTAAATCGCTACCGTAGCGGCGGGGGATGAAACTGTATTTTTGAGCGCGGGCGATGACTTCAGCTTCTTCCTCGGTTTTTACCACGATAATTTCTTGAGCCGGAATTAGTTTTTGCAACTCCTCCAAACTGCCCTCAGCGACAATACTGCCATTTTTCAGAATTCCGATTTTCTGACAAAGACGCTCAGCTTCATCCAACAAATGAGTTGTCAGCAAAACTGTAATTCCTTCAGCTTGCAATCGCTGAATTAACTCCCAAATTTCATAGCGAGCCTCAATATCTAAACCCGTTGTCGGTTCGTCTAAAATTACTAATTTAGGCTGGTGTACCAAAGCTACCGCAATATTCAAACGGCGCTGCATTCCTCCGCTCAAAGTTTCTACTGGGCTGGTAGCTCTATCTGTCAAATTTACTGCTTTCAAACAGTGTCTTACTTGATAGCGGCGCTGTTTGCGCTCTAAGCCGTAAATTTGAGCAAAAAAGTTGAGGTTTTCCTCGCAACTAAGGCTTTTGTAAAGCAAATTTTCTTGGGGCGCTACACCTATTAATAATTTAGTAGCTTCGGAAACAGGTTCGCCATTGATAGAAACTTTGCCGCTGTCTGCATTGAGCAAATTGCATAAAATATTGATAGTTGTAGTTTTTCCCGCCCCGTTTGGTCCGAGCAAACCGTAAATTTCTCCAGCTTGGATGTGCAGTGTTAAATCTTGAAGCACTGAACGCTCGCCATAGGACTTATTTAGCTTTTCTATTTGCAGCACTGCTTTAATTCTCCGTATTATTTTATATATTTACGGTTGTTTCTGAACGATTAAACCGCAGAGAGCGTAGAGGGCGCTGAGTCTCCAGAATAGAGAGATGAATAATTACGACATAATGAGATAGTTTTAAAGTCTTCTTTCTACTCTCAACATCCGCCGATAAGACAGCCATCCGGCTACTATCATTAAAACAGCAAAGATGCACAAAAACCCGAAGTGTTCGGCAATATCAGCCAAATCTTTGCCGTCAGCCCACACGCCCATCAGCGCTTCGTTCATGTGATAAATTGGATTGTACTGCGCGAGTTCCAGCAGACTTTTGGGAAACAGCGAAGTCGGCAAAAATGCGCCTCCTAAAATCAACAAAGGGACGCCGAAAGCTGCTACTAGGGAGTTGACATCTTCAGTGCGCCTCGCAAACTGGGTGCCGAGAATAAAGCCTACACCTACATAAGATACAATACTCAGTAAAATAATCGCACATCCTAACACAATAGAGCCTTGAAATTGTGCTCCTAAACAAGAGGCGATCGTGTATACTAAAATTACCTGGCCGATGCCGATGCAACTGTGAGCCAGGAAAATCCCTAAAAAGTAAGAAGTGCCGCTCAGCGGGGAAATAAATAAGCGTTTGAGGGTATGCTGTTCTCGCTCTGCTACTACCGTTGCTACGCTACCACCGAGACAGCTAAAAAATAAAGCTGCTCCTACTAAGCTTGCAGGGGCGGCAGTTTCAAAAGCTTTTGCTGTTGTCAGTTGCGCGCGTTCTGCTAAAATTAAGGCGTTAATAATCAAGATAGAAATCGGAAAGATAGCCCAAAAAATTAAACTGCGTCTTCGCCTTCCCAATTCTATTAAAATTCGCTGGGCTACAGCGAGGGTTTCGTACCAGTATTTCATCTTAAGTTTTTTAGCATTGTTATTGTCTGAAATCAAAAATTAAAGTTAATAGTTTATGATACAGTCATGAAATAAGCTTGTCAAATAACTGTTTAAAATGTACACCATTGAATTAACATCAACGAATTGGTGAAAAACAGAATAAGGCAACGGAGGAAACGGCACTGCCGTTTCCTGATTTCCGGTAACGGGTAAAATCAACCCGATTGGATAATGAAATTACCCTTGCGAGTCCTCTCTTGATATAACCATCGAAAACACGGCTATTGAGGAGACGGCAATACCGTTTCCCCACCCCAAAATCATCAATAATTCTTACTTAATCGTAAAGTTCTTACCTCTGTAGCATCCTTGAAAAGAAGTTAAACTGGTGCGGTTTCTCTGTTCCAATTTAGTCACGAGGGAAGAAGTATTGCTACTTTCAGGGGTAGCACCCCATTTGTAGATAAAGTCGCCGAGATAGTCTCCGGTTTCTTCGTAGCTGTGCTCTTCAATTGGAATTCCCGAAACTCCTGAAACAGTTTGGTTTTGGTATCCGTTAACGATGATTTTTTCGATAACTGCGCCCGGTTCTACAGTGACATTCCAGTTAACCGGTTCGTAGGCTGAAAGTGCGAGAATTATCGGCTTGTTTTGGCGTTCTACTTTGACTTCGATCGCACTTTTAGATAAATCTCGGTTCTTGTGATCCGCATTAGCTTCGTAAACGCCTATTAAATGAAGTTCTTTATTTCCGCTTGAGGAACCGATATAAGCTGAAAAATCGTCGGAACCGCCAAGCCCGCAGTTAGCTGCAGAACTAATTGGGGAAATAAAAGCAGCTTTTTCGGCTAGTTTCTGCTGCACCGTTGGCACTACCCACAATCCAGTTCCGATGCCTAAAGCACCTATCAAAGCGGCAGCTATACCGAAAGGAAGGGCATTTGTGAGGTTGCGAACAACTGGTTTGGCTGTTAGTTGAGATAGCGTTTGCTGCCAAGTTTCACCAGTTTGTCGATCGGCATTGCCGCCATCGAGACAGGCCAATAAACCTAAACTTTCCGGCTGTTCGAGCAGACTTTGAACAGTTTTCCCTTCGCCGACGTAGAGATTTCTAGTTTCGGTGTCTAAAAGCAACCAGTAGCGATCGCCCTCGCCGAGGTTGTACTGTTGTAGGGCAGGATCGACTAAATCGTGCTGCAAAAACACCAGCCAAGCCATATTATTGCCAGTGCCGACTGTTTTGCCGTCGCTGGAAATAAGTTGGTCGATGTCGGGTTCCCAGCGCCAAGCTACCCAGCGACTATCTCCTCGATAGCCGAGGGATTTTTCTAGTTGCGGATGAGCGGTTATTTCTAAGCGTTGAACTAAGTTTGACACTAGATGTCCTCCTCAAGTGCGATCGGGTCTAGAGCAATTTTGTTCCAATTTATTAAAACAAATATTTTGCTCATGAAGAGCCTCCGAATAATCGGGTTAATTTTGTCTCGCTAATGTTATCAGCCGGTACTTTCCCAACCACACTGGCTTAACAAAAATATGCCTGTTGAATGGGTTAGCTTGAGAACTTGGAGCTGGCAAGCACCCGCCTGGTAATAATTTTAACCTTTACTGATAACTAATCCTGTTAGGGATTAAAGCGGGCTATCTATCACCTGGTTTTCCCGTTTTGAAAGAATACTTGGGCGATAGCGTCTACAAGTTCTTAGCTTAACTTTTATTTGGCTACTCTGCTACCAAATATGCCGATCGCACCTGACATCAATATTACGCAGGCAAATAAATATTCCGGCTTTCTCGCGGGTGAACTATCCCTGAAAAAGAGATGGTTTCAGAGAAACCGGGTTTCTGTAAAAGTTCTGACACTTCGCCTATTACTGGCGGGGGCCATCAATCGCATCTCTAGTCGGTGCAACACCTCCAGGGCCAAAGGAACTCGGCGGCACTCTCGGAAGATTGAGATTGGGATTGGGAACTAAATCGCTGTTGCTGTCGCCAGCAGTTCCACCCGTGGGAGACGCACTATTATTATTGGGATTGGTACTCGGTGAACTTCCCGGATTGAGATTATTCTGATTGGTATTCGGCGCAGTTCCCGGATTGGCATTATTGGGAGTAATATAGGGCGCACTTCCCGGATTGAGATTATTGGGATTAGTATTGGGCGAAGTTCCCGGATTCTGATTATTGGGATTAGTATTGGGCGAAGTTCCCGGATTCTGATTATTCTGATTGGTATTGGGCGAAGTTCCCGGATTCTGATTATTCTGATTGGTATTGGGCGCTGTCCCCGGATTCTGATTATTCTGATTGTTGGGATTTGCCGTGCCTGCAGGAGTAGTTATCGGCGTGCCGGCACCATCGATGGTGATGGCGTTGGGGTTCGGGGGAGCAGGCGGAGCACCTCCATTGGGGTTATTTGCAGGAGCATTGGCGGGGTTGCCCGCAACCGGAGCAGTGTTTTGGGGAGCAGCATTGCTGCCGCACAAGCTGACTAAATCAAAAGTTGTGCCGCCTGGGGTTTCGATGAAGCAAACAGGCACATTTACTTGGGGGTTTGAGGCTCTAGGAAAATCGGCTGTTCCCGGCATGGGACGGCTAAAGGCAGCTTCAGCCATCAGTGGGGTCAAGGCCGCCGATAGAGCGGCGATTGTTCGCAATAATCTCATCAGCGTTTCCTCAAATGTATAATTTTATTTTCTCCAGTATTGCCCATAAATCGCCAAGTGTCGTCACTCTAAAAGCCGATCGATCTTTTTGACAACTGCTTCTACAGGGCCACCGCTGGCTAAAACATCTGGCGCAGGCAGAAAGGACAGGTATAAAAAGCCGATAGTGACATATTCGCACATCCTTTTCCCTTCTTCCTTGATATTTTTAGTAGCGAATTCGCGGGTCAATGTAAGCATTCAAAATATCAATTACAATGCTGGCAATTACGACAATTGCAGCAAAAAATACCACAATACCTTGAACTGTTGGATAATCCCGCAAGCTAATCGCTTCGTAAAGGCGATTTGCCAACCCCGGCCAAGAAAAAGTAACCTCTGTTAAAATAGCACCGCCCAACAGTGCAGCAAAAGTCAATCCTAAAACAGTAATCACCGGAATTAGTGCATTTTTCAGAGCGTGAGCCCATAAAATTTGCAATTCGGGAATGCCGCGAGCTCTAGCTGCTTCGACATAATCTGCTTGCAAAGTTTGCTTGAGATTCACCCTGACAATGCGCTCGAAAATGCCGCTCAAAAGAATCCCCAGCGTCAAACTCGGAAGTGCCAAATAATGCAAAGATGTGAGAAACTGACCAGGGTTAGCGCTCAGGAGACTGTCAATCGTGTATAGTCCTGTGTAGCCTTCGGGAGCGGGGAATGTCACGGGAAAGCGAGTTCCCAAGGGAAACCAGCCCAACTGCACCGCGAAAATCAATTGCAAAACCATGCCAGCCCAAAAAGCGGGCAGCGAGTAAGTGATAATGCCAAACAAACGGCCTGCAGCATCGAAAATAGTGTTGGGGCGGGATGCTGCTAAGGAACCGATACTGATGCCGACAATTAAAGCTATGGCCATGCTACAAACTGCTAATTCCACTGTAGCGGGGAAATAATCTCCGATAATTTGCCACACGGTTTGTCCGCGAGTGGTGATTGAGGTTCCCAAGTCCAGACTGAATAAGTCTTTCATGTATTTGAGATATTGCTGCCACAGGGGTGCGTCGAGGCCGAGTTGAGTTCGCATTGCTTCTTTGGCGGCTGCGGGAGCTCGTGAGCCGAGAATAGCATCTATGGGGTCGCCCGGAGTGGCCCGCAAGAGCAAAAATACTGCTGTGGTGATTGTCCACAACATTAGCGGTGCGAGGAGTAAGCGGAGAAAAATATAAGATTGCAGGGCTTTGGAACGAGACATAATATTTGGGAATTGCCAATTGGAAATTGGAAATAGACAGTTGAGTGGATGTTACTTACATCTTGCACCATTCTCAAGAACAGGCAAGATGCCTGTTCCACAACAGATAAATTTTCTTGTGGGCCGTTGGTCCGACGCCGCGCTGAAAGCATGATTGAGAATGGTGCAATATCTCAGTTTTAGCAATTGTCGATCGCCAATTACGAATTCCTGATTTTCCTATTCGCCCAGCAGCGATTCAAATGCAGCTTGCAAAGACTTGATATCGCCTACTCTGGCTACTAACAAGTTTTCGCTGCCGGCATCCTGCAGCCTGTGTCTCCAATACTGGATGCTATCCGAGTTGTTCATCCAGAAACTAATCACGGTGTCTACAACTCGATCGACATCCCAGCCGCGGTTAGGAGAAACTGTCTCTACGGATGCCACAAACGCATCGAGAGTGCACTTTCGGTTTGCCAAGTATTCTACACCGGACGGCTGCTGTTGTTGCAGCAATTCCTGCTGCTGGTTGAAAAACGTTAAAGTTGGAGATACGCCCAGGATTTCAAATGTATAGTTCATGTCATCCTCCAGAAGTATTATTTTGCCCAAATGTCGATAGTCCAAAAAAGCCAAAAACGCTTTACTTTGCTGGCGTTGATGAAATGCAGGTGCTTCAATTATCCTCTGTGTAGTCGATGGCTTACGCCCCGCTACGCTACGGGATTGTAGCCGCTTATCTTATTTAATAGCAAATTTTTTAACACCAGATTGTCACAGAATTTACATTTGTCCTGGCACTGTAGAAAAAATTAAAATCAAATTTTTATTAACCAGGCGTAAGGAAGACAATGCCCACCCGGAGAAAGTGAGCTTATTTTAGATTTAAAAGTTGAGATTAAAAAATTGAATAATTGGCAATGACTGATGACAACCAAAGTGGGGAACACGGGCCTAAAGTTGCTTTTTTTACAGGGTGTGACTTTGTGACCGGGAGTCTGCAGAGCGATCGCCACATTCAGGCAAGTAGTGGCAGGATTAATATTACAATTTTTTACACTAGCGGTGGAAACCTCAGCCCCGTTTTGAGCGATCGGCTACCGCACTTCACTATTGCTGTACAATTTTGTAACTTATATCTAGGGCATCTTTTAAACGACAAACGATACCCAAACCCGTAGGTGTCACAATATTGATGTTATTGAAAAGTCTGAGCAGTTGTGTGATGAAAAGCTCGCCCAAGATGTCACTAAGCCTAGTCTTGTTGATACCGCTGGTGGTGCAAATCTCCGTAGCAGTCGGCGTGACAGGATGGCTGTCGTTTCGCAACGGCCAGAAAGCTGTTAATGACCTTGCTACTAGGTTAAGCTTGGAAGTCGCAGCCAGGACTAAAGAAAATTTCCGCAGTTTTGGGGAGGTGTCTCATCTATTCCTGCAAATGAATACTGCTGCGATCGCCTCTGGAAACCTAGACCCGGAAGACTTCCCCAACTTAGAGCGCTATTTGTGGAACCAGACCAAGCTGAGCGATCGAACTACCACCATCTACTACGGCGACGAACAGGGCAAGTTCCTCTTGCTCAAGAGAGAAGCAGAAGACTTAGTATACATCAGAGACGAATCAACCGCGCCCAACCGCCAAATTTATCGCTTGGATAGCCAGGGAAATCGCACTGAGCTAATCCAAACCGCCACCTATGACCCCCGTACAAGACCTTGGTACAAAACTGCCAAACAGTCAGGAAAAGCCACTTGGTCGCCCATCTACGTCTTCACGGCCTCGCCAGTTCTGGGGATTACGCCGGTGATGCCAATTTACAATGAAACAGGAAACCTGCGGGGGGTACTGGCCATTGACCTGACTCTTTCTCAAATCAGCGATTTTCTCAAAAGCATCAAAATTAGCCCGTCGGGACAAGTTTTCGCGATCGAACGCAGCGGAGAAATAGTCGGTAGTTCCACAGACGAACTGCCCTTTGTCACCGACAAAGACGGACAAAAACGGCTGTTGGCGACACAGAGCAAAAATTTGCTAATTCGATCGGCCTCCACATACTTGCAAAAACGATTTGGCAGCTTTGAACAAATTGACAGGCAAGGACAGTTTACCTTCGATCTAGACGGCAAACGTCAATTCATTACGGTTGCTCCCCTGCAAGACGGCCGCGGTCTCGATTGGCTGATTGTAGTGGCTATCCCGGAAGCAGACTTTATGGAGCAAATTAACGCCAACACTCGCATAACTATCTTATTGTGCTTTTTTGCCTTCGTACTGGCGATCGCACTCGGAATTTTCACCTCTCGCTGGGTTATTCAACCGATTACCCGATTGCTGGAAGCTTCCAAAGCTTTAACAAAAATGTCCGAATCCTCCGACTTCACCTCCTCGGATTTTGACGGCGAAGTCGAAGTTCAAGGCGTCAACGAACTCGGTCTCCTAGCTCAGTCTTTCAATCACATGGCCAGACAATTGCGATCGTCTTTTGTCGCCCTAGAACAAACCAACTCCAGTTTAGAACAACGAGTAGCAGAACGCACGGCAGAACTCGAAGCCGCCGAAGCAGAATTGCGGGCTTTGTTTGCCGCCATGAACGAATTAATTATAGTTGTGGACTCCACCGGCCGCTACTTAAAAATCGCGCCTACAAATATTTCCCTGCTCTACAAACCAGCCGAAGAATTAGTTGGCAAAACAGTCGGAGAGCTGTTTCCGCAAGCTGCAGCCGACAATTTTCTTAACCATATTGGAGCAGCTTTAGATACTCAGCAAACTGTCAGCATCGAGTACGATTTAATCATTGACGGCCGCGAAGTTTGTTTTGCCACCAGCATTTCGCCGCTTTCAGAAGAATCCGTAATTTGCGTAATCCGCGATATTACTGAACAGAAGCGAGCCGAATCGGTGCGACGCCAAAGGCAAAAACAATTGCTCAAACAAAATACGGTTTTGGTAGAACTCGCAAGAAATAAAGCACTTTATCGAGGCGATTTAAAAGTAGCTTTGAGGCAAATCACCGAAGCGGCTGCTCATACCCTAGATACAGAAGGAGCCGGAGCGTGGCTGTATGATGAGAGTCGATCGAAACTGCAATGTCTCGACCAATTTAGCCGCAGCAACCACCAGCATTCCCAAGGTAATGAACTCGCAGCAGCAGACTATCCAGCTTATTTTCAAGCTTTGGAAGAACACCGGACGATCGCAGCCGAGGACGCTCTTTCAGATATTAGAACTAGAGAATTTGCGGAATCTTACTTTTCACAAGCTGGCACTATTTCTACCTTAGACGCGCCCGTGCGACTCGGCGGACAAACAGTGGGAGTCATCTGTATAGAACAAGTGGGAACTCCTCGCAACTGGACATTAGAAGAACAAAATTTTGCTGCTTCCCTGGCAGATTTGGTATCATTGGCGATCGAAGCCAGCGAGCGCGATCGTACACAAATCGCTCTGCGTCAAGCAGAACAAAAATATCGCAGCATCTTTGAAAATGCAGTCGAAGGTATTTTTCAAAGAACCCCCGAAGGTCGTTTCTTGAGCGTAAATCCAGCTTTAGCCCGCATCTACGGCTACGCCACTCCCGAAGAATTGACATCCAATCTCACAAACATCAGACAGCAAGCTTACGTCAATCCTCAGCAGCGCGACAAGTTTATCCAGGCGATGGAAGAATTCGGAGAAATTTCGGGGTTTGAGTCAGAAGTTTACCGCGTTGACGGCAGCGTAATTTGGATTTCTGAAAGCGCCCGTGCAGTGTGCGACGCCGACGGCGAGGTACTCTACTATGAAGGCAGCGTCGAGGATATTAGCGATCGAAAAGTCTTTGAATCCGCCTTGCAACTCGCCGTAGAAGCAGCCGAAGCCGCTTCCACCGCAAAAAGCGCATTTTTGGCAAACATGAGCCACGAACTGCGAACACCTCTGAATGCCATCATCGGCTACAGCGAAATGCTCCAAGAAGAAACCGAAGAATTGGGCTACGATGAACTCATCCCAGATTTAGACAAAATCCGCACTTCCGGCAGACACTTGCTGTCGCTAATTAACGACATTCTCGACATTTCTAAAATCGAAGCCGGCCGCATGGATCTTTACTTAGAAACCTTCGACATCGCCGCTTTGATTGAAGAAGTAGCATCTACCGCCGTGCCACTAATTGAGAAAAACGGCAACACTCTAAACTTGCGTCAAATTAGCAACATCGGCACTATGCACGGTGACATTACCAAAGTGCAGCAGATTTTATTAAATTTGCTGAGCAATGCCGCCAAATTCACTCAAAACGGTACAATTACTCTCACAGCCCGCCGAGAAAAAATTGCCGATGAAAGTAGCGAATATAGACAAGAAAACGCTTCTGAACCTGCGGCGAATTCAGAATCTTCAATTGCTAGTAAAGAATTTTTAGTTGTTAATTGTATAGATACAGGAATTGGGATGAATCTAGACCAGTTGCAGCACATTTTCCAACCCTTTACCCAAGCAGACGCTTCTACCACGCGCAAGTACGGCGGCACCGGTTTGGGACTGGCAATCAGCCAGCGTTTTTGCCTCATGATGGGCGGCAATATTTCAGTAAAAAGTCAGGAGGGTGTTGGCTCTACTTTTACGATCCGCTTACCTCTAAATAATTAGCAGAAAACGTAAGGATTCAGGTCTAAATTTGAGGAATTAAAGATGGTTCTTGCATATCTGGATTAACCATCGCTTTTATAGCTTGCTCAAAAAAATTAATTACGGAACGTTCTTGACGACGACAAGCTTGTACAACAGTTAATAAATTGGCAGTATGTTTAAACCGCTCCATTGAACGGGAACCGCCACTAACCTTTCTTTTTGTTACTGCTAGCCGGAGTGTTCGCTCTGCTAAGGAATGAAAAATAAATAAGTTGATGAGTTATCTGTTATAAGGAAAAAAGTGTGAGGTTACAATTTTCACTCCTACAGAGCTCTACTCACAACAGATTTTTCTACTTAACTATTCTAATTTACTTTTAAATCCATGTCTTATTCTAATTCAATTGAGTCAGAAATGAAAAAAATTTATAAATCCTTCTTAGAAAAGGATAAAAGAAGGTATGCAGCTAGAGAATCTCAAAAATTAGGATGGGATGGAATTAGCTATGTAATGCAAATTTTGGTATGCAGTCGAAATACCATCATCAAGGGAATAGAAGATTTAGAAAAAATGGACTCAGAGACACTCAATAGTTCCAGGATCAGAAAGAAAAAAGGGGGAAGAAAAAGTATTTTGTCTACTCAAATCGGCATTGATGCAGCATTTTAAGAATTTTTAAAAAATCACACAGCCGGAGAACCCATGAATGAGTTAATCAAATAAACTAATTTGACGCATAAAGAAATAGCTTCTGGACTACACGCGGCGGGTTTTACCATTAGTCTCCCCTTAGTTGCCAAACTATTAAAAAAGCATGGGTATGTGAAACGAAAAGCTCAAAAAAAACCAACAATAGGAATTAATAAGAATCGGGATGCTCAATTTAAAAACATTGCTAGAATTTATGCAGAGTATAGAGAAGCAAGCAATCCTATTATTAGTTTTGATACCAAAAAGAAAGAAGCTTTAGAAAATTTGTATCGTCCGGGAACTCTCTATACAAAAAAACCTGTCACTACTTTGGATCATGATTTTTGGAGTTTAGGTCACGGTAAAGTGATTCCCCATGGGATTTATGATTGTCAACAAAACCGAGGATATATAACATTAGGAAATAGTAAAGATACCAGTGAATTCGCCTGTGAGTCTTTAAAAAAATGGTGGAATAATTATGGTAAAGCTACCTACCCTAACGCTAATTATATCTTGGCAAAATGTGATGGGGGAGGGTAAGGATTCAGGTCTAAATTTGAGGAATCAAAGATGGTTCTTGCATATCTGGATTAACTATCGCTTTTATAGCTTGCTCAAAAAAATCAATTACGGAACGTCCTTGACGACGACAAGTTTGTACAACCGTTAATAAATTGGCAGTATGTTTAAACCGCTCCATTGAACGGGAACCGCCACTCACCTTTCTTTTTGTTACTGCTAGCCGGAGTGTTCGCTCTGCTAAGTTATTGTCTGGAGGTATCTCTGGATGGTCTAAAAAATACCACCCTTGATCTGTTTTGTTTCGTAGCGAGCGCAAAAGCTTACTGGCTTCTCCCCCTGCGAATGCAATCCACTTATCAAGAGAGGACTTAACTTTTAGTTTAAACTCCCAAGCCCAAGCAAACAACTCACTTATATTTTGGTTCTGTTGGAATAAGCTGTAATTCTTAAATGCTTCGTCAATCAGCTTAACAAACTTTTCCCCAATTTTTTGATTGTTCAAACCTGGAAGCTGGATGAGTTTTTTAACCCACATTCCGCAGATGTGTGTGGAATTTTTTATCAGTTGTGAAAAGTTGGAGTCAAAAAGTTTTTCCCTTTAAC